>CAMFZO010000039.1 GCA_946006895.1 uncultured Clostridia bacterium
GCTTGACCGTGCCGGAATAGGTATAAGTGACTGTGTTTCCGCTCGTCGTGCGGGTGGCAAAATAGTCCGTTCCTGCGTAGTTCAGGACAGGAGCGGAGCTGATATACATGCCGTCTCCGATGGTATCGGTGAAGGTCACCGTCGTGCCTGACTCCAGCGGACCATAGTAGTCTGTCTGCGCGGTCGAGACGCTGATAGCGGCGATGTCCTCGAAGACCTGTGCCATCGCGTAGCCCGTATTTGCGTTATCGACCACCTAGCTGTCGGTGGCGTAATCATAGGCACCGGCATAGCTGCTGCCGCCGAGATCGCTGTAAAGCAGGGAAGAGTAGTTCTTGGTATTCCCGCTCGAGTCCTGCACGCTGTTATTGACATAATAATCGCTGTCGCTGTTCAGCGCGGCGACGTTTTCCACCGTCGGATCCAAAAAGGCGGAAGCAAATGCTGAGCTGACATTGGAAAGGACGTCAACGCCGATGCCCACCGTCATGAAGCGGTAATTCGGATTGGCGGTATAGTCGCTGCTGTATAGCTTTGCCATACGGTCGCTGTAATACTTTGCGGTGCGGACAGTATAATAGGCGATGTCATCAAGCGACTGATCGGTGTCGGACGAGCCGTCGCCGATGCTGGATTGGGTCGAGGAGGTAATGCTGGAATAGCTGCTGTTTGCCCAGGTAGGCTGTCCGTCGGTGATCAGCACGACGACCGGCGTGCGATAGACCGTCTGTCCCTTCACCGTCACGGTGCGGTCTGTGTTGGCGCTCATCATGTCATACGCCTTGGCAATGCCGGTCTGTGTAAAGGTGCCGCCCGCCATGTTTACGGAACCGGTGCTTTCGGTTGCCGCGTCCGCCGCCTGGTAGGTAACATCAAGCTTCTTGGTCTCATAGGTGGAGTTGTCCGAAAGGGTCAGCGAGGTATCCGCCGTGCTGAAATCCACCTTGCTGTAACGATCCAACGGCAGCAGTATCTGCGCGTTGTTATCGCTTGTATCGTCCTCGATGTTGCCGGAGAAGGTCACAACGCCCAAGCGGTTGTTCGTGCCCTCGATCACATTGTCGATCAGGACGTTCATGCCCCACGAGAGGTAATCCACACGCGTCCAATCGGTCGTGTCGGGCGTGACGACCGTCTCATTCATACTGCCGGAGATGTCCACGATTACAATGACATCCATCGGGACCAAATCCTCCGCAGTGACATTCTCCTGATAATCCTTTGCCAGTGCGGAGAGCGTCGCGGTAAAGCTCTGTGTTACGGCGTCATAGCTTACGCTCTTATCCGCATAAAAGCTGCCCGCCAACGCGTTGCTGTCCAGCGCGCCGATCACGGTAGACGGGTCGGCGCTGCCGACAGCCGTTATATCCCCGCCTGCGGCAGCGGCCGCCGGAATGATCTGCGCCGCTGTGGATAGGAGCAGAGTCAGCGCCAACAGCAGAGAAAGAAATCCTTTCCATTTCTTCATATTCTAATTTATCTCCTTTTTGCGCAAGATTTCATTTTGTTGCAGAGTAGATCTGTCTCACCAATCTTCTTGAACATATATACAAATCCATTGATCCGGTGATTATAAGTTGCTCATATGCCGAAATAATGCAAATTTTTTGATGATCACTCGAAGAAAAAATGAATCATTTGGCGATGTTGCTGAAAATTTTACCATACTATAACAGTATACTCAAGTTTTTTCTACACTTTGACCAAAGTTCTACGATTTAACCAAAGCAGAAGAGTATCATAAACTTCATTTTGTTAACTTTTTATTTTGCTTATCAAATTGACTTTTCTGTGCAGAGATTATACTGGAATCTGATAAATGCTTTGGAGCTGTTTATCAACCTGACATGAAAATCACAGCAAGCAGGGAAGTCCGGCGCGATCCTGTATAGAACACGAAAAAACCGCCCATAATGCAGGTGAAAATCCTACATATGGACGGTGTTTTTATGAAAAAAAGATTCTTTCTTTGGGTTCTGCTGGTGGCCTTTACCGCTTTGGTGCTGGGCAGCGTGGAAACCCTTTGGACCCAGCAGACGCTGGCGGAAAAAACGGTGCGGCTCCATGTGGTTGCCAATTCCGACTCGAAGGCCGACCAGGCCCAAAAGCTCCGCATCCGTGACGCGGTTTTGGAGGAGGTCTCTGCCCTGACCGCCTCCTGCACTGACGCACAGGAGGCCAGAGCGGTCCTCTCTGCACACCTGTCGGAGGTGGAGGCTGCCGTCTCTGCCGCCATGGCAGCAGAGGAACAGACCTATCCCGTCGCCGTTTCTCTCGGTATCGAGGAATTTCCGACCAGACATTACGATACCTTCACGCTCCCTGCGGGCAGCTATCCGGCCCTCCGCGTTTCCATTGGCGCAGCCTGCGGTCATAACTGGTGGTGTGTGGTGTTCCCGTCCCTCTGCACGGCGGCGACCTCCGATGCGCTGAAGACCTGCGCCGAGGTCGGAGGTCTTGAGGATTCGGAAACCGAGCTTATCTCCGGCGGCGAGGAGACGTACACTCTGCGCTTCAAGTCCTTTGAATGGCTCCAGCAGCTTATTGACTGGCTCTCCTGAGCCTGCCGCCGGTTGAGCGGAAAGGGAAACCTACCGCCCGGCCTCACTCTGCCGTAAGCTGCAGCTCTGTCACGGCAACAGCATAGCCGTTTCCTTTCCGCAACTGGTTTTCCTGTCACCAATATACCATCCGCGGCCCGGTTCTGGCAATAGGCTTTCCGGCACATTGCAAATTTAACTGTTTTTTTGGCGGTTTGTGTGGTATGATGGTCGTGAGGTGAAAAGCATGCTGGAGCTTTGGCTTTCAACTGACAGAAAAGTGAATACATCGCGGCTGCTGACGGAGCTTTGTACCCGTGCGGAAAAGGGAGAGGACGGCCTGTATCTGCTGGTGCCGGAGCAGTTTTCCCATTCCATGGAGCGGACGCTCTGCCGTTACGGCGGCGACAGCATCAGCCTCCACGCGGAGGTGCTGAGCTTTTCCCGCCTGGCAAACCGGGTGTTCTCTCTGGTGGGCGGCATTGCCGACGGCGAGACCGACGCGGCAGGACGGCTGCTCATGATGTCCCTGGCGGTGGAGCAGGTGCGCTCACGGCTGAAGATCTACGGCAGCAGCGTCAGCAGGCCGGAATTCTTATTGCAGCTTTTGGATATGTTCGACGAGTTTCGCGGCTTCTGCGTGACCCCGGAACGCCTGCGTCAGGCCACTGCCTCCATGACAGGGACCCTGGCGGTAAAGACGGAGGAATTTGCTCTCCTGATGGAGAGCCTGGATGCTGTCAGCGCCCATCTTGGCCAGACGCCGGACAGCAAGCTGACCCGTCTGTGCGCGGCGCTGGAAAACTCGGACTTTGCCGCCGGAAAATGCTTTTTCTTTGACGGCTTCACGGATTTTAACGGCATCGAGACGGAGATCATCGCCCAGCTTTTGAATGGCGGCGCCCGGGTGTCCGTCTGCCTGCAATGCGACGGCTTGAGCGACGGCGGCCAGCAGTTCGAGGCGGCGCGGGAAACAGCACGCTCCCTTTTGAACCGGGCACGGCTGCAAAATGAGGAAGTGAAGATACACACTCTCCCGGCAGAGGAGAATAGCAGACCTCTGGCATATCTGAGAAAGCACCTGTTTACCGGCGGCGGTGGGCCTTATTCCGGTGAGCAGGAGGCTCTGCGTTTTTTTAACAGCCCGGACAAGGAGCATGAGTGCCGCGCCGTAGCCGGTGAGATCCTGCGACTGGTGTCGGAGGGTGCGCGTTGGCGGGACGTTTCCATTGCCTGCGCGGATTTTGCCGAATACCGCCCGGTGCTGGAATCGGTGCTTACGCGCAGCGCCATTCCCGCCTACTTCGCGGGGGATACGGACATCCTGCGTCAGAGCGTGGTACATATGCTGCTCAGCGCTCTGGAGGCTGCCTCCGGCGCCATGGAGACGGAGGAAGTTCTGGCCTATATAAAATCTGGCTATGTGCCGCTGGAGCGGGAACAGTGCGACCGCCTGGAGGACTATATACTGCTCTGGAACATCAGAGGCAAGCGCTGGGAGCAGACCTGGACTATGGATCCTGCCGGGCTTCACCGGAGAAACGGCGCGGCCGCTGCCGGGGCACTGGAATCGCTCAACGAAGCCCGCAAGCGCGTGATCGGTCCGCTGCTGAAGCTGCGCGCCGCGCTGCGCAGCGCAAAGACAACGGGGGAGATGGTCCTGGGGCTTTACGCTTTTATGCAGGACATCTGCCTGGAAGATACATTAAAAATCTATGCTGAAACGGCCCAGAGTCAGGGCGATTTGCAGCAGGCCCAGGAGTACACCCAGGTCTACGCACTTCTGACCGGACTGATGGAGCAGATCTACGGTGTCTTGGGAACCAGCGCTCGTTCCCCGGAGGACTTCTGCCGCGTTTTCCGAACGGCCCTGTCACAATGCTCCGTGGGCACCATCCCCGCCAGTCTCGACTGCGTCAGCGTGGGAAGCCTCCTTTCCCAGCGGCGCTGTGACACGGACTATGTTTTTCTTTTGGGCGTGCAGGAGGAGAGCTTCCCGAGCGCAAAGGCGGCGAAAAGCCTCTTGACTGACAGCGAACGAAAGGACTTTATGCGCCTGGGTATCGGCGTCGCGCCGACAGCGGCGGGACGGCTGAACCGGGAGCTGGCGGCCATCGACAGCGTTCTCAACGCGCCGCAAAAGCGCCTCTATCTCAGCGCCGTCAGCGGCACGGAGGCCTATCTCTACCGCCGCGCCCAAGCCCTGTTTCCCAAGGCGCAGGTCTGCGGCGGTGAGGAAGAGCTTGTCTGCCGCGCCCGCCGGGAATATCTGTCCTATCTGACCGCGGCAGGGGAGGCAGCCATTTCTTCCGCGCCGGAGGATTTTCGGCAGGAGGCACAGCGCCTTGCCGCATCCAGGGACTATGCCCCCGGCAACCTGTCCGCCGGTGCGGTCCGCAGCCTTTACGGAGACAAGCTGCGCCTTTCCTCGTCAAAGATCGACAAGCTGGCCTCCTGCCGCTTTGCCTACTTCCTGGAATACGGCCTGCGCGCCCGGGAACGGGAAACGGCGGAGGTGGATGCGTCCCTTTACGGCACCTTCGTCCATGACGTTCTGGAGCATACCGCCCGGACCGTTCAGTCCGAGGGCGGCTTTCATACCGTTTCCCTGGACCGCGTGCTTCAGATCGCGGAGGCGCGGATGGAGGAATTTGCCGCCCGGGAGCTTGCGGAGCTGTGGGAGTCAGCCCGGGCAGAGCAGCTTTTCCGCCGCAACTTCACTGAGGTGCGCAAGGTCGTGTCGGAGCTTTACCGGGAGCTGTCGGCTTCCGACTTTACGCCCCGGTGGTTTGAACTGCATTTTGCCGAAAACGGCGCGCTGCCTGCTGTCCACATCATTGGAGAAAAAACCGTGGCGGAGCTGGAGGGTTATGTGGACCGTGCGGACATCTGGCGCTGCGGCGACCGGGTCTACGTCCGGGTGGTGGACTACAAAACGGGCAAAAAGAGCTTTGACTATACCAGTATTTTCAACGGCCTGAGCCTGCAGATGCTCCTGTATCTCTTTGCCCTGCGACAGACGGGAACTGCGCTGCTGCAAACGCCTCTGGAGCCTGCCGGTGTGCTCTATTTCCCCGCGAGGGCGGAAAAAATCACCATCAAGGATAAAATGGACACCAAAACACGGGAGTCGAAGCACCGGCAGAGCATCCGGCGCAGCGGCCTGCTCCTGGATTCTGAGCCAGTGCTGCAGGCCATGGAGCCATGCACCGGTCAGCCCGTGTATATGCCCTATTCCTGCGACAAAAACGGCGAGCGCAAGGGCGACCTGTTCACGCCGGAGCAGCTTGACCGGCTGGAGGGCTTTGTGTTTTCCACCGTGGCGGCGCTGAGCGACGAGCTTTGCAGCGGCACTGTGAAGCCAAATCCATATTTTAAGGATCAAAATGACAATGCCTGCGCCTGGTGCCCTTACGCTGCGGTCTGCCGCGGCGGCGGGACGGAGCGTTGGCTGAAAAAAATCCGAACGCCGGACGAATTTTGGCAGCGAATCGGGGAGGCGGAAGACAATGGCTGAGATCATTTTGACCAAGGAACAGCAGGCCGTGGTGGAAAACCGGGGCGGGACGCTGTTGGTTTCCGCAGCGGCAGGCTCCGGCAAGACGAAGGTCCTCATTGACCGCATCCTCCGCCGGGTGGAGACGGAGCAGAAAAATGTGGATGATTTCCTGATGATCACCTTTTCCACGGCGGCTGCATCCGAGCTGCGGGGAAAGCTGATCGCACAGCTCAGCAAGGAGCTTGCCCAGCGCCCCAACGACCGGCATTTGCAGAAGCAGATGAGCCGCGTCTATCTGGCGCAGATCTCCACCGTACATGCCTTTTGCAGCTCACTTTTAAGGGAATACGCCTATCTCCTGGAGCTGCCGCCTGATTTCCGTGTCTGCGATGAGCAGGAGGCGGCCTTCCTGCGGGAACGGGCAATGCAGACGGTGCTGGAACAGATCTATATCCGCCTGGAGGAAACACCGGATATTGCCGATACCCTGAATATGCTGGCGGCGGGACGCAATGACCGCGTTCTGCCGGATCTGATCTGGAGTGTCTGTCTCAGCGTCCAGTGTTGCCGCGACCCGCAGCAGCGCTGTGAAGAACTGAAAAAGTGTCTGGACGTGACGGCCTGCAGCGACGCAGGCGAGACCGTCTGGGGCCGGTATCTCATCAACGAGATGCACCATTTCCTCGACGGCTGCATCAAGACCATGGACGACTGCTTAGTGACCGCGCAGCAGTCAGAGGCCCTGACGAAATACGTCCCAACCTTGCAGGAAAATGTCCGGCTTCTGCGGAGCCTGCGGGCCATGGAGCGCTGGGAGGAGCTGCGGACCGCCGCGCCGGATTTCGGCCGTCTCAGCTCGATCACCAAATGCACAGACCCGGAGGCTCAGGAACGCGTCAAGGCAGCCCGTACACGGGTGGTGAAGAAGGTGCGGGAGCTGTTGTCCCGCTTTTCCGTACCCTCCGATGAGGTGCTGGAGGATCTGCGGGCCAGTGCAGGTGCCCTGCGCGGCCTTTTGCGTCTGACGGAGGAATTCTCCGAAGCCTTCCGGTCGGAAAAGCGCCGCCGCCGTGTGCTGGATTACAACGATCTGGAGCATGAGGCGCTGCGGCTTCTGGTGCGCCGTGACGGGACGAAAACCGCCGCCGCCCGGGAAATCTCCCAGCGCTATGCGGAGGTCATGGTGGACGAATATCAGGATACCAACGCGGTGCAGGACGCCATCTTCAGCGCCGTCTCCCGGGATGGGCAAAACCTGTTTTTCGTCGGTGACGTGAAGCAGTCCATCTACCGCTTCCGCCAGGCCGATCCCACGCTTTTCCTGAAAAAGTACCGGGATTTTGCCGACTATTTGGAGGCAGGGGAGGGAGAGCCGCGAAAGATCCTGCTCTCCGACAATTTCCGCTCTTATCACGAAGTCCTATATGCCGCCAACGATGTCTTTACCATGACGATGACGGAGCGGGTCGGCGGACTTCGCTACGGCGAGCGGGAGGCCCTTCGTCCCAAGCGGCGGATGCCCTCCATGGATTCTCCCGCGGTGGAGCTTCACTGCATCGACACGGAGGAGGTCCCGGCGGAAAAGCATCTCCGCCGGGAAGAGATCGAGGCGGAATTTGTGGCTGAACGCATTGCCTCCATGCTTCGGGAAGGGGAAACCATCCCCGACGGCGAGATCCTCCGCCCAGTTGTGCCAGAGGACATCGTGATTTTGATGCGCTCTCCCGGCGGCAAGGAGGACATCTATAAAGCCGCGCTGCAGCGGCAAGGGATCCGCTGTGTCAGCGGCAGCGACAATATCTTTGCCTCCGATGAGATCACCATTCTGACGGCCTTGCTGCAGGTCATCGACAATCCGCGCCAGGACATCCCGCTTCTGACCGTGCTGCTGTCACCGCTGTTCCGCTTCTCCTCTGACGATCTGGCCCTGGCAAGGGCAGGGGACAGGCAGGGCTGCATTTTCGATGCTGTCTGCAGGTATCCCAAGGCCGCCGAATTTGTCCGGCAGTTGAATTTCCTGCGGGACCTTGCCCGCACCGCGACGCTGCGCGGACTGCTGGACGCGATCGACGAGCGGTTGTTCCTGCGTCCGATCTTCGGCGCAATGGAGGGCGGCGCCCAGCGGCTGCAAAATCTGGAGCGGTTCTTCAGCCTGACCGACAGCTACGAAAACGGTGAGCATTACGGCCTGCCCGGCTTCCTTCGCTATTTGGAGAGTCTGCGGGAAAAGAGCGTCGGCACCGAGGCGGCTCCCGTGAGCGGCGCGGTGCGCATTATGACGGTCCACAAGTCCAAGGGACTGGAATTCCCGGTGGTATTTCTGGCGGACCTGTGCAAGAGATTCAATACTCAGGATACGACGGCCCCCGTACTGGTGGACACGGAGCTGGGCATTGGCGCACGGGTCTATGACGGACAGGAGTTTGCCTATCCGACGGCGGCCTATCATGCCATAGGCGACAGGCTCCGCCGGGAGAATATTTCGGAGGAAATGCGCCTGCTCTACGTGGCCATGACCCGCGCCCAGTACCGTCTGGTCATGACCTGCTGCCGTGGCAAGCTGGCAGGTCATCTGGCGGATCTGGCGGCGGAGCTGACGGCCCCAGCGGAGGACAGCCGCATTGAGGCTGCAGAGAGCATGGGAGACTGGATCCTGATGACGGCGCTGGCACGGTCTGAGGCCGGCGAACTGTTTCAGGCCGGGGCCTATCCGCGGGTGTGCGGTGTTTCGGACCATCCCTGGCGCATTACCTATTGCAGCGGCGCAGAGTATTTGCCAAAGCGCAAAAAAACAGCGCCCTCCGTACAGAACGGCGGGGAAAAGCTCCTGCCCTTCACGCCGCCGGAGGATACCCATCGGGCGGCCTGCACAGCGCCCAGCAAGCTGATGGCAACACAACTGAAAGGCCGGGACCTGGACGGCGAGGCCTCCGAGGAAACGGAGACAAAGCCGTTGCCCCTCCATTTTGCGAAGCCGCAGTTTTCTGCAGGGCAGCGGGTGCTGACGCCAACAGAGCGGGGTACTGCCATCCATCTTGCCATGCAATACCTGCGCTATGGGGCCTGCACCGACGCGCTCTCCATTGAGCGGGAACTGGATCGCCTGGTGGAGGAGCGGTTTCTGACGCTTCAGCAGCGGCAGGCGGTCCCGGCGGAAAAGCTCCTTCGCTTCTTCCGCTCCAACCTCGGACAGAGAGTCCTGACTTCCCAAAATGTCAAACGTGAATTTAAATTCTCTGTCCTGGAGGACGGCAGTATCCTTTCGCCTGAACTGAAAGGCGAACAGGTCCTCCTGCAGGGCGTCACGGACTGCTGTCTGGTGGAGGAGGACGGCCTTGTGGTGCTGGATTTCAAATCCGACCGTATCCGCCCCGGTGAGGAAGAAGAACGCGCCGCCTACTATCGCGGCCAGATGGACGCCTACAGCCGCGCCCTGTCC
>CAMFZO010000040.1 GCA_946006895.1 uncultured Clostridia bacterium
GCTCGCCGCACAGGATGCCCGACTCGAGCAGGCTGTCCAGCATCAGGCCCTCCTCGGTGACATAGCGCTCGGCGGCGCGGCGGAGGTTGCCGTGGTCGCAGAAAAAGACCAGGGCGTCGGCGGGGACGTAGTGGGCGGCGCAGGAAAAATCGGGGTAGATCAGGGCCATATAGCGGTCGGCGGCGGCAAGACTGGCACCGCTCTTCACCGCGTCCGTGTCCTCGGCCAGGGTTCGCAGCAGGGGTTCATTGGGGGTCTTCCTGCGGCGCAGACGGGCCTGCAGCGCCTCTAAATCGTCGGCCAGACCCTCCGTTCCCTCCGGGTGCAGCCGGGGCAGGGTCTCAGCCACCGGCAGCAGGGTGAGGCTCTCCGCGTTGTCGGTGCGCCGCTGGGTCACGGTGTCGAAGAAGCCCATGGCGTCCACCTCGTCGCCGAAGAACTCCACACGGACCGGCGCGTCATGTGCCGGGGAATAGACGTCCAGAATACCGCCCCGCACGGAAAACTGTCCCACGCCCTCCACCAGCGTGCCCCGGCTGTAGCCCATTTTGACCAGCCGTGCACAGAGGTCCTCCAGGGAAAGACAGGCTCCGATCTTCAGAGTCAGAGCCGTGGAAAAGAGGCAGCTTTTGGGCAGAGTGCGGACACAAAAGGCGTCCCAGGTGGCGATGAGCAGCCGCTGCGCTCCACGGGCCAGATCGTAAAGCAGCCGCAGACGCTGCTGCTCCCAGCCCCGGGAAATGGCGGAGGCGCTGTAAAAGGTCAGATCCCGGGAGGGCAGAATGGGGATTTCCGTGTCCAGAAAGGCGGCCAGCTCCGACTGGGTGCGCCGCGCCGCCATTTCGTCCTGGCAGAGGATGACCGCCGGACGCCTGGTGTCGTGGAGCACCGAGGCGATGAGATGGGAACGGTTGATCTGCGCGGCGCCGGAAACGCCGGCTGCTTGATTTTTCTCCAGGCACTGCATCAGCCGCCGGTAGTCCGGCAGTCCGCGCAGCAGGGTGAGAAGCTGTTCCATAGGACCTCCTTCCAAAGTGGGGAACGTGTACGGCGCAACAATTTTTGCGCACGCACGAACGCGGAAAACAGGGAGCCTCCCTGTTTTCCGTTATTTATCGTGTTATTTTACTTTATTCGACACAGGTGTCTTGACCGCCGGAAAACCCAGAGTCTTCCCACACCGCGCCCGGGCATCACGGACGGCTGCCGTTGAACCGGGCTGCCGCGGCGGGAACGCCGTTGTCGATGATCTCCAGCGCCGCCTGAGCGCCGCGCTCGATGACGCCGGACAGGAGCTTTTCTTCCTCTTTAGTGAAGTTCGACAACACCCAGGCGGCCAGGTCATAGTCCGGATGGGGCTTGGCACCGACGCCCAGCTTCACCCGGGGAAAGGCCTGGCTGTTAAGGCAGCCGATGATGGATTTGATGCCGTTGTGACCGCCGGCAGAGCCTTCCGCCCGCACGCGCATCCGGCCCACGTCCAGCGAAATATCATCAAAAATGACAATGATGCGCTCCGGCGGCAGCTTAAAATAGTGGGCGGCGTCCATCACCGACAGGCCGGAGCTGTTCATAAAGGTCTGGGGCTTGAGCAGGATCAGCTTTTTCTCCCCGTAGGCGGCCTGGACATAGAGGCCGCGAAATTTCGCCCGGTCGATCTTCACGCCCAGGTCCTTTGCCAGCAGGTCCACGGCGCGAAAACCGATATTGTGGCGGGTCCTTCCGTAGTTGTCGCCGGGATTGCCCAGTCCGACGACGAGCCAATCACAGGCAGGCTTCCGAAACAGCATCAGAACAGGCTGGAGATGGAGGTCTCGTTGTAGATGCGGGTGATGGCCTTGGCGAACACGGGCGAGGCGTCCAGCTGGCGGATCTTTCTGCCGGTGTAATCGTTGGGCAGGGGGATGGTGTTCAGGAGCATCAGCTCCTCGATACAGCTCTCCTCCACCTTCTGGCAGGCGTTGCCGGACAGGACGCCGTGACTGGCGCAGGCGTAGACGGCCTTGGCGTGGCCGATCTCCTTGATGGCGGCGGCGGCGTTGCAGAGGGAGCCGGCGGTATCCACAATGTCGTCAAAGAGGATGCAGGTCTTGCCCTCCACGTCACCGATGACGTTCATGACCTCGCACATATTGGCCCGCTGGCGGCGCTTATCCACGATGGCCAGGCCCATGTGGAGCTTGGCGGCAAAGGCACGGGAGCGCGCAACGGAGCCGATGTCGGGGGAGACCACGCAGAAATCGTCGTGGTCGTAGACTGTCTCGTCAAATTTCGACATATAATAACGGGCAAAGAGAGGATTGCCCACCAGGTGATCCACGGGGATGTCGAAAAAGCCCTGGATCTGCGCGGCGTGGAGGTCCATGGTCAGCACGCGGTCGGCGCCGGCCTCGGTGATGAGATTGGCCACCAGCTTGGCGGAGATGGGGTCGCGGCCCTTGGCCTTGCGGTCCTGACGGGCGTAGCCGAAATAGGGAATGACGGCGGTGATGCGTCCGGCGGAGGCGCGGCGGAAGGCGTCGATCATGATGAGCAGCTCCATCAGATTGTTGTTGACGGGCTTGCAGGTGGACTGGATCACGAAAACATCGCAGCCGCGGACGGTCTCGTTGATGGAAACGGAGACCTCGCCGTCTGCGAAAGCGGTCACGGTGCTGTCACCCAGATCCAGTCCCAGCTCCGTGCAGATGCCGCGGGCAAAGGATACGTTGGAATTGGCGGTGAAGACCTTGATTTCTTTTCCGTGAGCGATCATAGGGGTACCTCTCTTTTTCCGAGCGTAAGCTCTGTAATGACTATGGTTTTTTATGCTTTGCCGCCCAGTCTCGCTTGTTGGACTGGCGGGCACGGCCGATGGCCAAGGCGTTGGCGGGGACGTCCTCGGTGATGACGCTGCCGGCAGCCACATAGGCACCCTCACCCACGGTGACGGGGGCGACCAGAGCCGTGTGGCAGCCGATAAAGGCGTCCTTTTCCACGGTGGTGCGGTGCTTTTCCACCCGGTCGAAGTTGACCGTGGCCGTACCGCAGCCAAAGTTGCAGTTTTCGCCCACGTCGGCGTCACCCAGATAGGAAAGATGGGAGACGAAGCCGTTCTCGCCGATGCTGGAGTTTTTGATCTCGACGAAGTTGCCGATCTTTACATTTCGTCCGATCTCGGCCCCGTCGCGGACATGGGCGTAAGGCCCTACACAGGCCCCGGCGGAGATTTTGGAGCGGCAGACCTGGGAGGCGTTGACCGTCGCGCCCTCGCCTATCTCGCTGTCCTCCACCAGGCTCCAGGGACCGATGACCGCTTTTGAGCGAATTATGGTGTTTCCGCGCAAAATCGCTCCCGGCAGCAGCCTGACGCCCTCCTCCAAACGGACGGAGGGTTCCACATCACAGCGGTCGGCGTCAAAGACCTCCACACCCTGCCGGACCAGCCGGAGCACACGGTCCCTGCGGAGCATGGGCGCCAGCTCCATGGCGGCAGCGACGGAATCCACGGAATAGAATCCGTCATAATCGCTCAAAACAGCGCAATTTTCTTTCAAAAAGCGGGAAAGGGAACCTTGTTCATCCAGCGCGCCCATAAGCGCCTCCCGACCGGCCCGAAAAACGCAGGCTGGGACGGGATTG
Organism: uncultured Clostridia bacterium; assembly: GCA_946006895.1. Classification (GTDB taxonomy): domain Bacteria; phylum Bacillota; class Clostridia; order Oscillospirales; family Oscillospiraceae; genus JAZOXB01. The sequence continues at coordinate 3,622 of CAMFZO010000040.1, forward strand.
CCGGAGTGGCGCGCCAGGGAGGGAAGCCAAACGGCGGGGCCTGCCACCACGGTGACGTCCCGCTCCGATTCCTCCGCGGTGGAGAGAAAAACATGGAGCAGGTCGCTGGGGTTGCTGTCCCGGGTGACGGTGACCTCCGCTTCCTCGGGCATACAGGCGAGGGCCTCGGCGGAGAAGTCTTCCCGGCAGACCAGGAAGAACCGCGCCACACCGTCCTCCAGGAGGGTGTTTGCCAGCCAGGCCAGCAGCGGCGCGCCCAGAACGCGTTGCAGCATCAGCGGCCGGGGAAGGCCCGTTTTGGCAGTGTCGTCGGGCACAAAGATCACGGCAGACGGTCCAAGCATGGCAGTCACATCCTTTCCCAACACAGCGGCTTCCGCTATATTATATCGTATTCTATTCCCGTAAGATACCGGGAAAGCGGTTTTACATTTTTATATCATAACCATTTCATGACTATTCTAATTATAACAGAAAACACCCGGTTCGTCCACCGAATTTCCCTGGGAAAGCAAACAAATTCCTGTCCGTTTCCGGGGCGATTTCCGTCGAAATGCGGAAAACGTTTCCGATTCTAAAAGGCGGCCTCACCGCATATACATTATTTATGGGGTGGAGCCGATGAATCATACGGAAAAAATTCTACTGTCGCTGCGGTGGGCCTGTTTTGCGGTGCTGCTGATCGCGGTGGTTCTGCGGCTGGGACTGGAGGGGTTCCGGCCTGCTTCCCCGCAGGCACCGGAGACAGCGGCCGAGCCGTCAGCCCAAGCAACGGAGGCGGCGCAGTACTATCCGACGCTTCTCTATACGCCGCCGGACCACGGCGGACTGCTGACGGCGGAGGACGCGGAGCTGGTGTCCGTGCGCAACATGGCCGGGGCGGACTTCGATCCGGAGGCCCTGCTGACGGAGCCCTTGGACTTTCCCCTGACGGACGAGCCCATGGTCCTCATCGTCCACACCCACGCCACCGAGGCATACACCCCTGCCGACGGGGACGACTACACCGCCGCCGGAGCCTACCGGACGACGGACACGGATCACAACGTGGTGCGGGTGGGACAGGCTCTGGCCCGGCGGCTCAACGACAACGGCATCCCGACCCTCCACGACACGACCCTCCACGACGTGCCGGGCTATGACGACGCCTACGAACGGGCGGCGGCGGTCATCAGCCGCTATCTGGAGGAATACCCCTCCATCCGCATGGTCATTGACGTCCACCGGGACGCGGCCCTGGACGAAAACGGCAGCGAGGTAGCCGTCAACTGCTCCATCGGCGAACGGGAGGCGGCGCAGATGATGCTGGTCATGGGCACCGACGCGGCGGGACTGGAGCATCCCGGCTGGCGGGGCAACCTGTCCATGGCCCTGAAGCTCCAGGCCTGGTGCGAAAAAACATCGCCGGGGTGCTTCCGTCCGCTGCAGCTTCGGGCCGAGCGGTACAATCAGTATCTCACGCCCTATTCCATTCTGCTGGAGGTGGGGGCGGCGGGAAACACCCTGCGGCAGGCCCTGTGCAGCGCGGAGTTTTTTGCCGACCGGCTGACGGACCTGCTGCTGCAAGGCTGACGGCCGGCGATTCCTTCCTGAGAAGCGAACCGCCGGCCGTCTGTGCCGCCTACAGCAGCCACGCAGCGCAGATCAGGACGATAACGCCCAGCGCGATACGGTACCAGCCGAAGACGGAGAAGTCATGCTTTTTGATGTAGTTCATAAGGAATTTGATGGCCGCCACGGAGACGGCGAAGGCCACTACCATACCCAGCAGCAGCACGGCAAGCTGGGTGCCGGTAAAGCCGAAGCCGAATTTGACGATTTTCAGCAGGGAGGCGCCGAACATGACGGGAATGGCCAGGAAGAAGGTGTATTCCGCCGCCACGCCGCGGGAGGCGCCGATGAGGATGCCGCCCAGGATCGTGGCGCCGGAGCGGGAGGTGCCCGGCACCAGAGCCAGAACCTGGAAGATGCCGATGAGGGCCGCGTCCTTCCAGGTCAGGCGGGACAGGGAATGGATGCGGGGCTTGCGGCGCTTGTTGTAGCGCTCGATGAAAAGGAACGCTACGCCATAGAGAATGAGCATCAGGGCCACCACCACAGGGGTATAGAGGTGCTCATCCATCCAGTCGTCCAGGGGCAGGCCGATGATGATGGCCGGCAGGCAGGAGACGGCGATTTTCAGCCACAGGACGATCTTATCCATGTAGCAGTAGTTGTCGCAGAAGCGCTGGATGCCGCCGACGAATTTGTCGTCGCTCTGCTCGGCGAACCAGGAATGGCCCGCCCGTTTGCGCTTGGTGTGGAAGGGCCACAGCTTGCGGAAATACAGCACCACCACGGCCAGAATGGCGCCGAACTGGATGACCACGGTGAACATTTTCATGAAATCATCCGTCAGGACGGGGTGATTCTGTGTTTTCCAGAAGGCGTCGACCAGGACCATGTGGCCGGTGCTGCTGATGGGGAGCCATTCGGTGATACCCTCAACGATGCCGAGGACCAGGATCTTCAGCCAATCCAAAACATTCATGATACAAGACCTCTTTTCGCTAGATACTATGCGTCAGCGGGGGAAAAAAGACTAATTCAGCCTCGGCAGGGCGGAGGTGATGTCCGCCGTGTCGCCTATGGCGTAGGATATTTTCGTCTGCAGCGCTTCAAAGGTGGCCATAACCGCCGCAAATTTAACGCCACAGTCAGCCACGGCGTCAAGCTCCATTCCGGCAGCGGCAGTGACCGCCTCATCTGCGATCTGCACCGCTTCCTCCAGGGCCGCCGTGTACTCGCCCACCAGAGAAGCCTGGCTGTCAAAGCCCCGGGCAGTCTCAAGGGCGGCGCGCAGAATGTCCGCCCGGGCCTGAATGACCCGGCTGACGCTCTCACCGCTGACGCTGCCCTCCAGCAGGGCGGACAGGTCGGAAAACGCCGGTCCCGCGTCCGAAGTGGCGCGGAAGCAGGCGTAGATCTCGTTGTACTGTGCCAGGGGCTCCAAGGAGAGGACACCCTCTATGTAGCGCAGGTAGGCATCGCCCGCCGGAAGAGCCAGCGTCCGGGCAAAAACGGCGAAGTCGGCGTAGGTGTCCAGAGCGGCAAGGCCCACCAAGTCTTCGGCGCTGTCGGTGCGGTAGGGCATTGCGCGGACGGCGGCGCGGAAATCGGAGACCACATTCTGCCGGTAGCGGGCAAAGCCCTCGTCGTTCATCTCGGCGTAGGCTTCCTCGGCAGCAAGAATGTCGCCGTCAGCCAGGGCGTCCCGGACGGTGCGGTAGCTGTGAGCGCCGCTGAGCAGCTTCATGGCTTCGGAGGACTTTTCCGACATGGAAAGCCCTGCGGCCAATTGATAACAGACCTCGCTTTCCTCCTGCAGCCACTGCTCCGGCTGGGCCGTGACCCATTCCTCCAGGGCATCCTTTGCCGCGCTGCCGCCCAGACGGCGGTAGACACCGCAGGAATCGTCCAGCAGCTCCAGCGCCTCCGTGTCCCTGCCGCCGGAGATGGCGTCAGCGATCTTTGCCGTAGTATGCCGCGCCAGCAGGGTGACTGCGACGCAGACCAGCACCACCAGCACGATCAGCGCCGCCAGGATCAGCGCAAGGCGGTTGGCTTTGAGCTTGGAATATTTTTCAAACCGTCCGCGCTTCATAGGCCGCCTCCAAAGGGAATGACCCGGGGCTTCAGCGGAAGCTGGCCGTCCCGGAAGCCGTAGCTTTCAAACAACCGGCGGGCGGCGGGACATTCCACCGTTTCCGGCAGGGTCAGAACCTGCTTTCCCGCGTCACGGGAAAGGCTGACGGCCTCGCCCAAAAGCTGGGCGGACAGTCCGATGCCCCGGTGGGCCGGAAGCAGGGCCAGATAGTCCAGACGGGCCGTTTCCGGGGCATCCGTGCGCAGCAGCAGCGCACCGGAGGGCCGGTCAGACAGCATGGAAATGCGGACAATGCCACCCTTGACCTCCGGCAGGTCCAACTGCTTCAGCAGAGCCTCGTCACCGGCTTGTACGTCGCGGTACCACATATTGAAATCCCGGTGGTCGCCGCCGCGCCACCACAGTTGTCTGCCCAGGGTGGAGATCTCCGGGGACAGATGGGAGCCGTCGTTGAGGTATTCCAGGCGGAAGCTGCCGCCGTCCCACAGGAGCTTGGTGACGGCGGTGTTTTCGCTGTGGTCCAGGTCCTCCTTGTCCGGGAAGAAGAGCCGCTGCATGGCGCCGCGCATGACCATGCCGTGGGAGAAGACCGCCACGCTGCCGCCCTCATGACGGCGCGCCACCTCCTCCAGAGCCTGCAAAAAGCGACCGGTGTAGACGGGGAAAGTCTCACATTCCTCTACGGACCACTCCTTCGGCCGGTGAGAAAAGGCGTAGTTGCGCTCCGGATCCACGTGGTCCAGGTAGCCGAAGGGAAGATTTTCCCACACACCGCAGTGCATCTCCCGGAAGCGCGGCTCCGGGTGCAGCTCCAGACCCTTGGGAACGCAGATAGCCTGGGCCGTCGTGCGGGTACGGGTTAGGTCGCTGGCATAAACTGCGTCGACGGCCACGCCGTCAAACCGTTTTGCCAGAGCGGCGATCTGCTTCATGCCGTTGGGCGTGATAAAGGAATCGTATTGGCCCTGCAGGCGGCGGAAGACATTGCCCTCCGCTTCCGCATGGCGGATGAGATACAGAGTTGTCATAGGATCACCACATATTTGCCGATGTCGGCTTTCATTTTCAGGGCGGCTGCTTCGGCGCAGTCCAGATAGTTTTCGCCGTCGCCGCCGTCTTTCTGCCAGGCGCAGATGATGCTTCTCGACGCGGCGACGATGGCACCGTGGCCGAAGCGGTCAAAGGCGAACTGGACGTTCTTGGCCGTACCGCCCTGGGCGCCGTAGCCCGGCACCACGAAGAACAGCCGGTCGTATTTCTCCCGCAGGAGCTTCATGGTCTGGGGGAAGGTGGCGCCCACCACGGCGCCGATCTCGCTGTAGCCGTTTTTGCCGAACAGGTCCGAGCCCCAGCGCATGGCAAGGTCAGCCATGGCGGTGTAGACTACCCGGTCACCGGAGAGCAGGTCCTGCACCTCCCGGGAGGATTTGTTGGAGGTTTTCAGCAAAATGAACACATTCTTGCCGTCATGCTTGCAGTAGGGCAAAAAGGGATTGATGCCGTCGCTGCCCAGGTAGCCGTTGACGGTCAGACCGTCGCAGCCATAGAGCTGATAGGCCGTTTCGCCCACGGGAACGGAGCCGAAGACGGCCTGGGCGTAGATCTCCGCCACGCTGCCCACGTCGCCGCGCATGGAGTCCATGAGGACGTAGTAGCCCAGGTTCTTGGCGTATTTTGAGATACGCTGCATCTGGCAGATGCCGTCGGCACCCAGCGCCTCAAAGCAGGCGCTCTGGAGCTTCACCGCCGGAACGATGGGGCAGAGCCTGTCCAGCAGCTCCGTGCAGAAGCGGTAGTAGGCCTCCGCCGCGCCGCGCAGGGTCTGACCGTATTCGTCGAAGGCGTCGCGGACGATGTGACGGGGCAGGATGGGCAGATAGGGGTCCAGGCCCACCATGATGGGGCTTTTCAGCTTGCGGATCCGTTCCTGTAAAACGTCGATGGACATAGTGCAAACCCTCCCTTTTTTGTTTTGGCGAATGATTTTTTCACTATTCTTTGTGTCCACTAATCTTGACAAGTTTCGTGATGACGGCGGTGTCTGCTGCGCAGACAAACTGGAATTTGCAGGCATGCCTGGCTTCATGCTGTCACATAACAGAAAAGTATGTGCTGGGTCGAAATCCAGGGCTCCCTCTGATGAGGGAGCTGTCAGCGAAG
>CAMFZO010000041.1 GCA_946006895.1 uncultured Clostridia bacterium
GTATAGCACACTTTTGCCAAAATAGCCACTTATTTATTGTCTTTTATACTAGTATTATTCGTTGTCAATATGGCGTTGGATGCGGTCGATGATCATTTCCAGGGCCACCAGGTTTTTGCCGCCCTCCAAAACCACCAGGTCGGCGTTCTTCTTGCTGGGCTCCACGAACTGCTCGTGCATCGGCTTGACCGTGGCCAGATACTGGGAAAGGACGGACTCCAGACTTCTACCGCGCTTGGCCACATCGCGCTTGATCCGGCGGATCAGGCGGACATCGGCGTCGGTATCGACAAAGATCTTAATGTCCATCTGAGAACACAGGGCCTTATTTTCAAAGATCAGGATGCCCTCCACCAGGATCACCTTACGCGGCTCGACACGGGTGGTCTCCTTGCTGCGGGAATAGGTAGTATAGTCGTAGATGGGGCAATCAACTGCCTGGCCCGCCTTGAGCATCTTCAGATGCTCGAACATCATTTCCGTATCAAAGGCGTCCGGATGGTCGTAGTTGACCTTCTTCCGTTCCTCAATGCTCAGCTCCTCATAGGGACGGTAGTAGTTGTCATGGCTGAGTACCGTCACATCGTCCCGGAAACGGGCAATCAGATTTTTCATCAGGGTCGTCTTGCCGCTGCCGGAGCCGCCTGCAATGCCGATGACAATGATATTTGACATTCTATTTCCTCCGATTTTTGCTTAGAACAGGCATTGTCCTACCCCCGGGGGGATAGGACAATGCAATCATAGTTGTAGTTTCTTTATCTCTGGCCCTTATCGTACGGTATACCTTCTGCCTTCGGAGCTCTGGACTTCTTGGAAGTGAAGGCCAGAACAATCAGGGAGACGATGTACGGCAGCATATTGTAGACTGCAGGCGGGATCTCCATGCTGGCAAGGAACGGGATGCCCGCATGAACATTGCCCAGGGCGCGGAACAGGCCGAAGAGGATGGCAGCCCCGGCGATCTTGATGGGATCCCAGGCGCCGAAGATCATAACTGCCAGGGCGAGGAAGCCGAAGCCTGCAACGCCATTCTCAAACTTCCAGAGGGAGACGCCGACGGTGATGTAGGTGATGCCACCGAGACCGCCGAGGAAGCCGGAGATCAGGACACCGGCATAGCGCATTTTGAAGACGTTGATACCGACGGAGTCAGCCGCCTGGGGATGCTCGCCGCAGGCACGCAGCCGCAGGCCGAAACGGGTCTTATACAGAACGATGATGGAGACCACCAGGAGGACGGCCGCCAGGATGACGAACCAGTTCAGCTCAAAGGTGCCGAATTTGCTGATGAAAGCGCTCTTCGGGCCGCCGTACTGAATCTCAGAGGAGTGGTCGTCAGGGTTCGCGGCGGTGTTCATGGATTTGACGATGACCGTCGCGGCGGCAGTGCCCAGAAGGTTCATAGCCGTACCGACGATGGTCTGGTCGGCCTTGAAATTGATAGAGGCCACTGCCAACAGCAGGGAGTATAGCATACCGACCGCCACGCTGGCCAGCGCAACCAGGCCAAACATACCGAAGCGGGTAGCCAAAGTCGCCGCGGAGGCGTCATAGGGCAGGAAGCGCATGACCAGCGCGCCGCCCAGGGCGCCCATGACCATGATGCCTTCCAGGCCGATGTTGATAACACCGGAGTGTTCTGTGAAGCAGCCGCCCAGTGCAACGAGAAGCAGAACGGCAGCAAAAATAAGAGTATATTGAAGCAGTAATACCATTATTTATTGCCTCCTTTCTCAGTTGCTTCCGCATTTGCGGCCTTTTCCCTCTGGATCCGCTTTTCATCACGCTTGTCGAGGAAGCGGTTGATGACGCTCTTGAAGAAAAGAACGAAGCCGCAGAGATAAATGATAACAGCCGAGATGAAGTCTGCGATCTGTGCGCAGTAGTGGCTCAGGTCGACGTTGCCGCCGCCGAGGGTGATATGCTGGATAAAGAACGAGGAGAAGATGGCGCCAATGGGATTCAGGCCTCCCAGGAACGCAGCGGCGATGCCGTTGAAGCCCATGGCCGGGACCGAGGAGGAGTTGACGTTCCACTGCTCGATGTCGGACAGATAGAACAGCGCAGCGCCCAGACCTGCCAGAGCACCGGAGATGACCATGGTCAGGATGATGTTGCGGTTCTCCTTCATGCCGCAGTACTTGGCGGCGTTGAGGTTGTTGCCGGTGGCCTTCAGCTCATAGCCGAACTTGGTCTTGTCCAGAATGATCCAGATGACGATGGCAACAATGATAGCAATGGGGATGGCGATGGTAACATACTGGTTATTGCTGAACAGCTTATCCAGGCCCAGGGTTGGCAGGATGGAATCCTTATGCTCCTTGACCAGACGGAAGGTATCCTTGCCGGTGGGGTCCATGCCGGGCTTCAGGATCAGGTTGGTGGCATAGAGGCTGATCCAGTTGAGCATGATGCCGGAGATAACGACGTTGACGTTGCAGTAGGCACGCAGGACGCCGCAGATAGCGCCGGAGATGGCACCGGCTGCAACGGCTGCCAGCAGGCAGACGTACCAGGGCAGGCCAGGCATCAGTGCGCAGTACAGACCGGCGGCAGCGCCAATGACGTACTGACCGGCAGCGCCGATGTTGAACAGGCCGACCTTATAAGCAAACAGGACGGACAGGGAGCACATGATCAGCGGAGCGGTCTTGACCAGGGTACTGCCCAGATACTTCATACGGGCGGCGCCGCTGGGATATTTCATGAAGTTTTTCAGAACGTCAATAATAGCGTTCCAAGCGCCTTCCGCGTTGATGACCAGCAATACGAGATAGCCGACCAGAAGGCCGAGGATGATACACAGCAGAGAAGAAAGAATGGTCTGGAAACCGTTCTTTCTCAGAAGCGGTGTGCGCTGCTTCATATCACTGCACCTCCATTCTCTTGGCGCCGGCCATGTAGAGGCCAAGCTCTTCAACCGTCGTGGTCTTGGGATCCAGCTCGCCGACGATCTCGCCCTCGTACATAACGAGGATGCGGTCGGACAGGCTCATGACCTCTTCAAGCTCCAACGACACCAGCAAAACGGCCTTACCGGAATCACGGTGGGCAACGATCTGCTTGTGGATGTACTCAATGGCGCCGACGTCCAGGCCGCGGGTAGGCTGAACGGCGATCAGCAGCTCAGGATTCTTGTCGATCTCGCGGGCGACAATGGCCTTCTGCTGGTTGCCGCCGGACATGGAACGGGCCATGGTGATGGGGCCCTGGCCGCTGCGGACGTCGTACTGCTCAATAAGCCGTTCGGCGTAGGAGCGGATGTTGGCCTTGCGCAGGAAGCCGCACTTGGTGAACTCCGGCTCGAAATAGCGCTGCAGGACCAAGTTGTACTCCAGGGGATAATCCAGGACGAGGCCGTGCTTGTGACGGTCCTCCGGTATGTGGCTCATGCCCATGACGCTGCGCTTGCGGATGGGCGCCTTGGTGATATCCTCGCCATTCATGATGACCTTGCCGGACTTGAGAGGCTCCAGGCCGGTCAAACCGTAGACCAGCTCGGTCTGGCCATTGCCGTCGATACCGGCAATGCAGACAATCTCGCCGCGGCGGACCTTGAAGGAGACATTCTTCACGGCGTTGTTGCTGTGCATCTTGGAGGCAACGGTGATGTCTTCCACATCCAGAACCACATCGGTGGGCTGGGCCGGATCCTTGTGGACGACGAACTCGACGTCACGGCCGACCATCATGCGGGAGAGCTCTTCCTTGGTGGTGTTGGCGACCTCGACGGTGCCAATGTACTTGCCCTTACGCAGGACAGAGCAGCGGTCAGCGACGGACATGATCTCGTTCAGCTTGTGGGAGATGAACAGGATGGATTTGCCTTCTCTGGCCAGACCGCGCATGATCTCCATCAGTTCGTCGATCTCCTGAGGCGTCAGGACCGCCGTCGGCTCGTCGAAGATCAGGATCTCATTGTCACGGTAGAGCATTTTGAGGATCTCCGTGCGCTGCTGCATACCGACGGTGATATCCTCGATGAGGGCATCCGGATCCACGTGCAGGCCGTATTTTTCCGACAGGGCCATGACCTTTTCTCTGGCCTCAGCCTTGCGCAGGAAACCGGCCTTGGTAGGCTCGATGCCGAGGATGATGTTGTCGAGGACTGAGAAGCACTCGACGAGCTTGAAGTGCTGGTGCACCATACCGATATGGAGCGCCGTCGCGTCGTTGGGGTTGCGGATGGTAACTTCAACGCCGTCCTTCTTGATAATGCCCTCTTCCGGCTGATACAGGCCGAACAGGACGCTCATCAGGGTGGATTTGCCGGCGCCGTTTTCGCCTAAGAGCGCGTGGATTTCGCCGGGTTTCAGCTGCAGCGTGATGTCATCATTTGCGACGATGCCGGGGAATCGCTTGGTGATATGCAGCATCTCAATCGCATAATGTTCGTTGCTCAAGCTTATTGCCTCCCTCTTTACAGAATTACATTTTTGATTATACACCATAGCTATGAAAAATTCAAATCAAAAATCCGCTAAATATCAAGGATTTTGACGATTTTGTTTACTATCGCCAAAAGGGGGCGGGTGTTTATGTGCAGAACGACAGAATCAGGGCAGCGCAAAAAAGAGGACGGGCCGAAGCCCGTCCTCCAATGTGTAATTATGGGTTAAATTACTTGATGTTGCCCAGATACTCGACGTTGATGGCGACCTCAGGCTCCACAGTAGTATCAGCAGAGACAGTGATCTTGCCGGAGTACAGGTCAGCAACGAGAGCGTTGTAGTCGTCCTCGGTGAACTTGCCGTCCTCAAACTGAGTGGAACCAGCGATCTGGACATAGTTCTCAGCGGGAACCTCAGAGACCAGGCCGAGAGTGGTAACAGTGCCGCCGTAGGTGGCCCAGTTGTCGTTCTCGATGAGCTCGGTCAGCAGGGTCTCGACGGTGGGAGCCAGGCCCTTCATAGCGGAGGTAACGGTCATGCCCGGAGTCTCGAACATACCGTCGATGATGGCAGCCTGGTCAACGTCAACGCCGATGACCTTCGCGCCAACCTTCTGAGCAGCCTCACCAGCGGAGGTGAAGATGCCGCCGCCGCAAGCGAACACGACCTCAGCGCCGCCGGCGTAGATGGTGTCCATGTAAGCGGTGATGTCAGCATCGCCATAGAACTGGTTGCCATAGACGTAGTCGATCTCGACTTCGCCTTCAACGCCCAGCTCAACAGCCGCGTCGTTGCAGCCCTGAACAAAGCCGTAGCCATAGCGGATAACAGCGGGAACAGCCATGCCGCCCAGGAAGCCCAGGTGTCTGTAGCCCAGCTTCACAGCAGCAACACCGGCCATGTAGCCAGCCAGCTCTTCCTGATAAACAGCGGAGAACAGGTTGGCGGGATAGACATAGGACCAGTCTTCGACGGTGCCGGCAGCATCCTGCAGGTCATACTCGGCGACGTCCAGAGCGATGTACTTCACATCGGGATACATCTCAACGGTCTCAACGATAGCGCCAGCAAAAGCAAAGCCGGGCAGGAGGAGGACGTTGTAGCCGTCAGCAACGGCCTGGTCGATCATAGCGACACGAGCTTCGGTGGAGTCGCCGGTCGGCTTGTAGTAGGTGAAGTCGACGCCGCGGGCTTCGCACCATGCCTTGCCAGCCTCATAAGTGGTCTGGTTGAAGGACTGGTCGGTGATATCGCCGTAGTCGGTGATCATTGCAACGTGCCATGCGGAGTAGTCAACAGCGGGCTCTTCGGTGTCAGCGGGCTCGGTCTCGGTGGGAGCCTCAGTGGTGTCAGCGGGCTCGGTGGGAGCCTCAGTGGTGTCTGCTGCTTCCGGTTCGGTCTCGGCGCAGCCAACAAACAGGCAGGCGACCATGCACAGAGCCAGAAGCAGTGCAAGAATTTTCTTCATTTTCTTACCTCCAAAATTTTTGTTTGCGGTTTTACCGCTTCATACATTCTTACACAAATTGAAGAAAAAATCAAGATGTGTACGAATTTTTGTTAAATATCACCAAAACTATCGGTCCAAGTCCTCTTTTGAGAAGCTAAAAGGCAGCATATCTTCCAAAGATGTCTCCAAAACCGTGCCATCTCCCCTGCTCAAATAGATCTTAAAATCATTCTTACAGAACTCCCGCATGACCTGTCTGCAGACACCACAGGGTGCGCACAGCTCAGAGATGGGCTTGCCGGCCTTGCCGCCGATGACGGCAATCGCCTCAAAGTCCCGTTCTCCTTGGTACACCGCGGTGAAAAAAGCAGTCCGCTCGGCACAGTTGGTAGGCCCGAAGGCGGAGTTTTCAATATTGCAGCCCTGATAGACCTTGCCCTCCTTGGTCAGAAGCGCGGCGCCGACGGCAAATCCGGAATAAGGAACGTAGGCGTGTTCTCTGGCTTCGATGGCCAGATCGACCAATTCTAACGGAGTCATTACATTCTCTCCAATCCATTCAATTCTTCTTGTGCAATTTGACCAATGAGGCTACATCCTCACAGGATCTCGGCGGCAAAGCTCTTGCCCGGCGTCTCGAATTTGACACCCAGAACCTCCGTGACGGTGGCGGCGATGTCGGCAAAGCTGTAGCGGGTGCCCAGGTTGACGGGCTTCACTTTTTTGCCGGCAATGAGCAGCGGCACGTATTCGCGGGTGTGGTCGGTGGTGGCGGTGTAGGCCGGGTCGCAGCCGTGGTCGGCGGTGATCATAACCAGATCGTCCTCCCCCATCTGCTCCATGAAGTCCTTGAACCAGCCGTCAAATTCCGTCAGAGCAGCGGCATAGCCGTCGATATTGCGGCGATGGCCGTAGAGCATATCGAAGTCCACCAGGTTAATGAAGCACAGGCCGTGGAAGTCCCGCTTGGCGTAGTCCATGGTCTTGTTCAGACCGTCGGTGTTTCCCTTGGTATAGATGTACTCCGTGGTGCCGCGATGGGCAAAGATGTCGTAGATCTTGCCGACACCGATGGAGTCCAGTCCAGCCGCCTTCACCGCGTCGAGCATGGTTTCCGCCGGCGGCTCCAGAGAGAAGTCGTGGCGGTTGGAGGTGCGGGTGAAGCCGTCCCTGGCGTTGCCGATGAAGGGGCGGGCAATGACGCGGCCAACGCCGTGCTTGCCGGTCAGAATCTTGCGGGCAATGCGGCAGTATTCATAGAGCTGCTCCGGCGGCACCAGGTCCTCGTGGGCGGCGATCTGGAACACGGAATCGGCGGAGGTGTAGACGATCAGGTCGCCGGTGTCCAAATGCTGCTGGCCGTACTTGCTGATGACCTCAGTGCCGGACCAGGGCGCGTTGGCCAGAACGCCTCTGCCCGTTGCCTCGCGGAAGGGCTTGAGCACCTCCTCAGGGAATCCGTCAGGATAGGTGGGCAGGGGGTCCGGAGAGACCAGACCGGCGATCTCCCAGTGGCCGATGGTGGTGTCCTTGCCCATGGAAGCCTCCTGCAGGCGGCAGCAGGCGCCCTTGGGAGCGTCGGTGCCGGGGAGGTAATCCACCGTGTCGATGTTGCCCAGGCCGTAGGACAGCAGCGTCGGAATGTGCAGCTTGTCGGAGGTGGAGCAGCTTTTCAGGGTATTCACGCCGTAGTCGCCGAATTTCGCCGCGTCGGGCATCTCACCGCAGCCGCAGGAATCGAGTACAAACAAAAATACGCGTTTCATAGGGAATCTATTCTCCTTTTCCAATAATTATTTCTCCAGCTTGACCGCCGTCTCCAGGGCGACCTCCATCATCTGGCGGAAGGAGGTCTGCCGTTCGTCGGCGCTCAGGCACTCACCGGTCAGAAGATGATCGGAGATGGTGCAGATACAAAGGGCGTTACCCGACCACCGTGCCGCCGTCATATACAGGCCGGCAGCCTCCATTTCAATGGCCAGAACACCCATCTTTTTCCAACTGGACACGTCGCCCATAACCTCGGGCAGACCCTCCTCGTCGCCGTAGAAATTGTCCGAGGAGAGGATGTTGCCCACGCGGTAGTTGGCGCCGACCTCCTCGCAGGAGGAGACAGCCTTGCGGAGCATTTCGTAGGAGGCGATGGGGGCAAAGGTCCCGTCGAGGTGGTAGTGGTGGGCAAAATTGGAATCGGTGCAGGCGCCCTGGGCCACCACGATGTCCCGCAGGTGCAGCTCGGGATGGATGGCACCGGCGGAGCCGATGCGCATGATGTTGCGCACGCCGAAAATGTTGAAAAGTTCATAGGAATAGATGCCGATAGAGGGGATGCCCATGCCGGAAGCCATGACGGAGACGCGGACGCCCTTATAGGTGCCCGTGTAGCCCTGCACACCCCGGACATTGTTGACCAGAACCGGGTTTTCCAGGAAATTCTCCGCAATAAATTTGGAGCGGAGCGGGTCGCCGGGCATCAGAACGGTCTGGCCGAAGTCAGACGGCGTCGCTTTGATATGGGGAGTCGGATAATTCATAGGGATTCTCCTTTACTTTTTTACTTTGCGGTGCTCACGGATATTGCGCACCCAGCATTTGTGGCACATGGCTATGTAGCGGTCGTTGCCGCCCACGAGGATCTGCGCGCCCTCGGTGACGATATAGCCGTCGCCGTCGATGCGGGCGTTGGTGGTGGCTTTGGCGCCGCAGTCGCAGATCGCCTTGATCTCGCTGATGGTGTCGGCCACCTCGAACAGGCGGCGGCTGCCGGGGAACAGAGTGCTGAGGAAATCGGTTCGCAGGCCGAAGCACAGAACCGGGATGTCATGTTCGTCCACAATGTTCCGCAGCTGGTCGATCTGCTCCGGCATCAGGAACTGGCACTCGTCAGCAATGATGACGTCGATCTTGCCGCGCTTTTCAAAGAGCTGGCAGATGTCCGCCGTTTCCGAGATGACCTCGGCAGGCGCCTCCAGCCCCACGCGGCTGCGGAGGATGATCTCGCCGTCACGGCTGTCTGCGGCGGGCTTGATGAGCCAGACGCGCATACCGTTTTCCTCGTAATTATACTTGGTGATGAGCGCCTGCGCCGTCTTGGACGAGCCCATGGCCCCGTATTTGAAATAGAGCTTTGCCATAGCCCAAACCTCCTCATTATATCACTTGCTCGTTTATTATACAGGATTTCTGCGGTTTATGCAAGAAAAACTATTTTGGAAGCATCCGGCAAAGTGGAATTGGTCATTCTGTCAAAATTCGTGAAGTTTTTTTGTGAAAGTCTCCCATGTTTTTTGGAAAACCTCCCGGTGAGGCTTGACGGATGGGGCGGCAGGTGGTAAAATACGAACGCAATAGAATATGCCGCTGTGGTGGAATAGGCAGACACAAGGGACTTAAAATCCCTCGCCGTAAAAAGCGTACCGGTTCGACCCCGGTCAGCGGCACCAGAAAAGAAACCGCCTTTGTCTACCAGACAAAGGCGGTTTCTTTTCAACTAAATCCGTCCTTCGTCCGGAATAAATCCA
>CAMFZO010000042.1 GCA_946006895.1 uncultured Clostridia bacterium
TCTCCGCCGTACCGGAAATGGCGGTCAGCGGCGTTTTCAGCTCGTGGGACACGTTGGCGGTAAATTCCCGCCGCAGGCTGTCCCGCTCCTCATGCTCCCGGTTGAGCTGCTTCAGATTTCGCTGGATCTCGCGGTTTTGGGCCTGGAGCCGCGCCACCAGGGGCTTCAGCTCCTCATAGACGTCCCGTTCATCCGGGTCGTTCAGGTCCAGCTTCCAGATGGGCTCGGTAATGCTGTGGGAGATCCGCGCCGCTAAGATCAGGGCCAGCACGACGGCGATGAACAGGATCCAGAATATGGGGTAGAACATATCCACCAGCATGGTCCAGACGGTATACTGGGACGCGGAGACCCGCAGCACCGACCCGTCTTTGAGCCGCACGGCATAGTTGGCGGTCTTTTGCAGGAGGGTGTCGGAATAGCGCTCGCTCTTGCCGGTGCCGTTTTGCAGGGCCTCGGCGATCTCCTGCCGCTGGGCATGGCTGTCCATGGTCTCCGCGTCAGACACGCTGTCAAAGAGCACACTGCCGTTCCCATCCACCAACGTCACGCGGGAGGTGGCCTCCCGGTCCGTGGACTCCAGGAACCCGTAGCCGTACTCCTCAACGGCCGCCGCCAGATAGGCCGTTTCGTTCTCAAGCTCCGTCCAGTGCTGCTGCGCGCCATAGTGGTACAGCGCCCACAAAAACAGCGCGCCGCACAGGAGGAACACCGTCATGGCCACGAGGAAATTGTACTTGAATATCTTACTCCGCATCGCTCTTCTCTCCGATCTTGTAGCCCACGCCGCGGATGGTCTGGATCAGACCGCCGGCGCTGCCCAGCTTCTGCCGCAGGGTACGGATATGGACGTCCACCGTGCGGCTCTCGCCGTCAAAGTCGTAGCCCCAGATCTCGTCGTGGAGACGATCCCGGGTCAGAACCACGTCCTGATTCTCCAGCAGCCTGCGCAGCAGCTCAAATTCCTTCACCGTCAGCTCCACGGGCTTTCCGTCCACCTTTACCTGGTGCATCTCCGGGCAGACGGAGAGGTTTCCCAGACGGTATTCCGCCGGGGTCGTTTGACGGGTGCGCCGCAGAAGGGCCTTGATGCGCGAGAGCAGCTCCATCATACCGAAGGGCTTGGCCACATAGTCGTCGGCGCCGCTGTCCAGGCCGATGACCTTGTCATACTCCGCGCTCTTGGCCGTCAGAAGAATGACGGGCAGCGTGCGTGTGGCAGGAGCCGAGCGCAGACGCCGGAGGATTTGCAGGCCGTCCTCGTCGGGGAGCATGATGTCCAGCAGCAGCAGCTCCGGCTGCTCCTTTGCCATGGCCTGCCAGAAGGGCGCGGGTCGTTCGAAGCCCACGGCCTCCATGCCCGTGGCGTTCAGGGTGTAGACCACCAGCTCACGGATACTGTTGTCGTCCTCCAAAATGTAGATCATGTCAGCCTCCCCCGGCAGCAGGCGGAAAAACGGTCCTGCCGCCCGCGATACCTATTGTTGCAGCAAAGAACAAGAGAAAAAACGAATGTGTGCGCTTCTCGCACGGATTTCATATTTTCGGCACGCCCGGTGGTCGTGCCCTACGAATATCAATAACTATCTGCACCCGTAGGGGCCGGCCTCCTGGACGGCCCGCCGCCAAAAACCGTCGTCCCTGCGGATGCTGCCGGGGCATGCGGGCGGCTGATAGCCGCCCCTACAGATGCAGATGCTTTTTGGTGTCGTAGGGCACGACCACTGGGCGTGCCGTTTTTTCATTCGTCTGCGAAGCAGACACCTCCGTTATTCACTATTCACTATTCACCATTCGCTGTTCACTAAAAGAATCAATGATTCGTCTGCGGAGCAGACACATCAGCCATTCACCCTTAGTCCTTAGTTCTTAGTCACAAAGCCGCCTGTGGCGGCTTAGGGCGGACAGAGTCGTCCGCCCCTACAGAAGCCCTTAGTCATTTACACCTGCCAGCCGGAGAGATAGGTCACCTGCTCCGGGGTCAGGGTGTCGATCTTCAGACCCGCGCCGTCCAGCTTCAGCCGGGAGACGGCGTCGTCGATCTCCTTGGGCACGTCATAGACCTGCTTGTCAAGCTGCCTGCCGTGGTGCAGCATATACTCCAGCGACAGAGCCTGCACGGAAAAGCTGGTGTCCATGATCTCCGCCGGATGGCCGTTGCCGGAGGCCAGATTGACCAGGCGGCCCTCCGCCAGCAGATTCAGGACCCTGCCGTCGGGCAGCTCGTAGCCCACGATTTCATTGCGGCGCTTGAAGACCCGCACGGCCATCTGCTCCAGCTCCGCGCCGTTGACCTCCACGTTGAAATGGCCGGCGTTGGAGAGGAAGGCGTTGTGCTTCATCACCCGGAAATGGCGGGCGGTGATGACGTCGCGGCAGCCGGTGGTGGTGATAAAAATGTCTCCCTGAGGCGCCGCTTCGTCCATGGGCATGACGCGGCAGCCGTCCATGGAGGCCTCCAGGGCCTTGATGGGGTCGATCTCCGTCACGATAACGTCGGCGCCCATACCCTTGGCGCGCATGGCAACGCCCCGGCCGCAGTAGCCGTAGCCCGCCACCACCACGGTCTTGCCCGCCACCAGCAGGTTGGTGGTGTGCATGATGGCGTCCCAGACGGACTGACCGGTGCCGTATTTGTTGTCATAGTAGTGCTTGCACTTGGCGTCGTTGACGTTCATCATGGGGAAGGGCAGCTTTCCCTCCCGGGCGCGGGCATAGAGCCGGTGGATGCCGGTGGTCGTTTCCTCGGCGCCGCCGATGATATTTTCGCCCAAATGGGCATAATCTCCGCTCAGGAGGTCTAAAAGGTCTCCTCCGTCGTCAATAATCAGATCAGGACGGCAGGACAGGGCCTCCACCAGGAGGGACCGGTAGGTCTCCGCGTCCACGCCGTGCATGGCGTAGGTCTCCACGCCCATGGAGGCCAGACCCGCCGCAACGTCGTCCTGCGTGGACAGGGGGTTGCAACCGGTGGCATGGACCTCCGCGCCGCCCGCTGCCAGACAGAGGGCCAGAAAGGCCGTTTTCGCCTCCATGTGGATGGAAATGGTGATCTTTTTCCCCGCGAAGGGCTTTTCCCGTTCAAAGCGTTCCCGGATGGCCACCAGGGCCGGCATGAAATCCCGCACCCACGCGATCTTCATCCGTCCGTCGGCGGCAAGAGAGGGGTCCTTTACATGGCTCATAGATGAAACCTCCATATTTTTCTGATTTTATCATACCACACCCGCCGATTTTTTTCAACCGGGACAAAATTCAAAGATTGTTTATAGACATGGCGGAATTTTCCGCTATAATAGTAAAAAGTATAAAGGCTTGCGATCCCCCAATTCTATTTCAAGGAGACCTTTATGGCACATTTGAAACGC
This sequence comes from uncultured Clostridia bacterium, assembly GCA_946006895.1. GTDB lineage: Bacteria > Bacillota > Clostridia > Oscillospirales > Oscillospiraceae > JAZOXB01. The sequence goes on from CAMFZO010000042.1 coordinate 3,369, forward strand.
GACCTCAACCGTTTTCTGTTCAAGCACCGCGACAAGGGCATCCCCCGGCTCATGCTGTGGATCTGCATCTCCAACGCGCTGGTTTTCCTGATCTCCCTGTTCAACGACAGTCTGGTGAATCTGCTGTATTTCGATGCAGCGGCTATTCTGCGCGGTCAGGTCTGGCGGCTCTTTACGTACATTTTTACCTTCGCGGTGAGCGGCGGTCCCGTCTTCTACCGTGTTTTCGTGGCGGTGCTCTCCATCATGTTCTATTATTGGGTCGGCACCCTGCTGGAAAACACCTGGGGCACCCTGCGCTTTAACCTGTTCTATCTGCTGGGCATCGTGCTGTCGGACGCCGCCGCTCTGGGGCTGCACGCAGGCTTCGGTTTCCCCATGGTCATTTCCTCCCACTACCTGAACCTGTCCATGTTCCTGGCGGTGGCGACGCTGATCCCGGAGCAGAAGGTCTACCTCTATATGATCCTGCCGGTGAAGATGAAATGGCTTGCGTGGCTGGATCTGGGCTATACGCTCTACAGCATCATCCGCGTTCTTGTCCTCTGGCCGTACTATAACTACCACATCGCCATCCTGCTCTATGCCCTGTTCCCGCTGGTGGCGCTGCTGAATTACTTCATTTTCTTCGGCAGGGATGTAAAGAATCTTCTCCCGGGCAGACGGCTGTATCAAAAAAAGCCGGGCCGGGTCCGGCGGCAGAAAAATGCCGCAGAGCCTCAGCCCGGCCCGGATTGGGCGAAAAATTACCGCAGCGAATCGGGCCAGCGCCCCTACCGCCACAAGTGCACCGTCTGCGGCCGCACCGACGTGGACTGCCCGGATCTGGAATTCCGGTACTGCTCCAAATGCGCCGGCTATTTCTGCTACTGCATCGACCACATCAACAATCACACCCACGTCCAATAAGGCGGACTTTACCGCCGGTGGCTTTCCGCCCGGTTGCCTCCACTCTGTCCGTGGATAACCGGCAGCTTCGGATCGTGAAGCTCCCCGTGCTCCCGGGGCAGACGCTCCGGCCGTTCTTCCGTTTGCACAAAAGATCCCTCCCCGCTTATTTTGGCAGGGAGGGGTTTTTTTATGTATTTTTCGGATTTTCTCCGGCGCGCCCTCCGTCAATAGCGCAGAAAACGGCGCAGACGGGTCTCTGCGCGGCGGAGAGTGCGGCAAACGGTGGAGCGGCTCACGCCCCGCTCACGGGCAATCTCGGCCTGGCTCCTGCCGCCGTAGTAGACCGCCAGAAGCACCTGCCGCTGCAGCTCCGTCAGCTCCTCGCGGATGACGTGCTCCACGCGCCGCAGCTGCACCGCCCTGGGCAGCCGCACGTCGGAATAGTTACAGGGTATATTTTTCATCGCGGTAGAATCCCCTTTCGTAGTAGTGGGCCGTCAGCTCCGCCAGCTCGCGGCACTGGGTCATGATGCCCGACAGGAGGGCGATCTCATGGCGCAGCGCGGCACGTTCGGCAGGCTCGTCGGCGAGCTTCAGCTCCAGCCGCAGCAGCCGCAGCTTCTTCCGCAGCGGCACAGCCGCCAGACGGTAGCCCTCGGACAATTCATGCAGCCTCATCGCACCTGTTCCAGGGCCGTCTGAAAGCGTTCGCGGGCATAGCAGATCAGGCAGTCGGGGCAGATGCAGCGGCCCTCCAGCCGGTAGCAGAAGCTGCCCTCATACAGTTCTCCGCCGCAGTAATCGCACCAGCACACGGTTTTCGGTTCGGTCAACCGGATTCACCTCCTGTCGGAATTCAGCTTATCCAAGCGAGGCAGATCAGGTCCCAAACCCTATGAAAGGAGGAAGAACGAAGAAATATCAGAACTTTTTATTAAAATTTTATTTCCAATTATTTCCAGTTCCTACACAAAGAGTGTACTACACGGATCGTGTAATGTCAAGCATTTTTTTGAAGTCGCCAAAAAACAGCAAAAAGTCCCATTTCCCCGTGATATTTTGGGAGGTGAAAGGGGGGCTTTTATGCTTGGTGCGCGGATCGCTTTGCTGCGGCGGAGCAAGGGCCTGTCCCAGCGAGCCCTGGCTGCGTCCCTGAACGTCAGTCCCAGTGCCGTCGGGATGTACGAACAGGAGCGGCGTATTCCCTCCACAGAGCTGTTGGTGGGGATGGCGGAGCTTTTCGGCGTCAGCACGGATTTTCTGCTGACAGGCCGCAGCCGTCCTGCCGACGGTCCCTGTCTGCAGGCCCTGCTGCGGGATTTTCGCAGCTCCGTCACGGATCAAAGGGGTGCGCCGCCGGAAAAACAGGACGCCGCCCTGCTGCTGACGGCGATTTTGTGCGGCGGAGAGTTGACGCAGGGGGAAAAATCGGCTATCATAGACCCATTGGGAGGTGAGGCCGTGACCGACGAGGAATTTATGCAGGAGGCGCTCCGTCTGGCCCGGGAGGCTGCGGCGGAGGGCGAGGTGCCCGTGGGCTGCGTCATTACCGACGGCGAGACCATCGTCGGCCGGGGCAGAAACCGCCGGGAGCGGGGAAAGAACGCCCTTGCCCACGCCGAGCTGGAGGCCATCGACCATGCCTGCCGGTCCCTGGGTGGCTGGCGGCTGTGGCGCTGCACCCTCTACGTCACGCTGGAGCCATGCCCCATGTGCGCCGGGGCCATCATCAACGCCCGGATTCCCCGGGTGGTCTACGGCACCGCAGACGCCAAGGCCGGCTCCTGCGGGACCCTGACGGACCTGTTCGCCCTGCCCTATAACCACCGGCCCACCGTGACCGCCGGCGTTCTTGCGGAGGAATCCCGGGAGCTGCTCCGGGCATTTTTCAAGCGCCTGCGGGAGGAACCCACGGTAAAAACCTGGAAAAAAGCATAATCTTCATGCGCCGGTGCCCTCCGGAAAGGCCCCGGCGCATGAAGTTTTTTGTTATGTTCCTCCCCTGCCCGGCGCGCAATGATTTCTCCGTCGTAGGGGCGGGTGATTTATGTCCGTGGGGCGCGACCACCGGGCGCCCATTTTGATTCGTCTGCAAAGCAGACACCATACTTATTCACTGTTCACTCAATGAGATATTCGCGTCCTTTCGCGGGCGGCTGCGCAAGCGATGCAAAATCAGGCTTGACTAATTCTGCGTTTAGTGTATAATTTGTTATACAAGTTATACAAACGGAGGCGTATCGTATGGCAAACACAGTTTTTCCCGACGGGAAATTCATGGCGGCGGTGAAGGTCGGCCCCAAGGGGCAGATCGTGATTCCCGCCGAGGTGCGGGAGCTTTTCGGCATTGCGCCGGGAGACACGCTGCTCCTGCTGGCGGACCGGCAGCAGGGCATCGCCATCCCGGAGCAGAGCCGCGCCGCCCAGATCTACGAGCAGATCACCGCCGGACTCGGCATGGGAGGAAGCGGCAATGAATGACATCGAAACAAAGGGTCTGACCAAGCGTTTTAAGGAAAAGACCGCCGTCGACAGCCTGAACCTGACCGTAAAGCAGGGCGAATTGTTTGCCCTTTTGGGCGTCAACGGCGCCGGAAAGACAACCACCATCAAAATGCTCTCCGGGCTGCTGGTCCCCACGGCAGGCACGGCAACGGTCCTGGGCTATGACCTGACCGCGCAGCTTCCCGAGATCAAGCAGCGCATTGCCGTCTCGCCCCAGGAGACGGCCGTGGCACCCAATCTGACGGTACGGGAGAATCTGGAGCTGATCGCGGGCATCTACGGCAGCAGCCGCGCCCGGGCGAAAGAAAAAACCGGGGCGCTTCTGGACGAGCTTCATATGCAGGAGGTGGCGAAGTCCCGGGCCAAGACCCTGTCCGGCGGCTGGCAGCGGCGGCTCTCCATCGCCATGGCGCTGATCTCCGAGCCGCAGCTCCTGTTTCTGGATGAGCCGACCCTGGGCCTGGACGTTCTGGCCCGGCGGGAGCTGTGGCAAGTCATCCGCTCCCTCAGGGGCCGCGTCACCGTCATCCTGACCACTCATTATCTGGAGGAGGCCGAAGCCCTGGCGGACCGCGTCGGCATCATGGCGTCCGGACGCCTGCTCCACTGCGGTACGCCCCGGGAGCTGATGGCCCTGGCAGGCGAGGAAAAATTCGAGGACGCCTTTGTGAAGCTGGCAGGAGGTGAGGTATAATGAAGCGGACCCTTTGGTTTGCAGGCCGAAATCTGAAGGAGATGCTGCGCGATCCCCTCAGCCTGTTTTTCGGCGTCGTCTTCCCCATTATCCTGCTTCTGCTGTTGAGCTTCATCAACCGGAGCATCCCGGCAGAGGCCCAGATGACCCTGTTTGAGATCGAGAGCCTGGCACCGGGCATCGGCGTGTTCAGCCTGAGCTTTATCGCCCTCTTTACCGCCATGCTCATCTCCAAGGACCGGGGCAGCTCCCTGATCCTGCGGCTCTACACCTCGCCGCTGACCGGCAGCAATTTCATCCTGGGCTATCTCCTGCCCCTGCTGCCCATGGCAGTGATCCAGCTTCTGGTCTGCTTTGCCGCGTCGGTGGTCATCGGACTGCCGCTGCGGCCGGAGATCCTGCTGTGCGTCGCCGTCAGCCTGCCCATCGCCGTGGTCAATATCGCCCTGGGGGCCATCTGCGGCTCCTGCCTGACGGAAAAAGCCGTTGGCGGCGTCTGCGGCGCACTGCTGACCAACGTTTCGGCCTGGCTGTCGGGCATCTGGTTCTCACTGGACCTGGTGGGCGGCGCCTTCAAGACTGTGGCCTATGTTCTGCCCTTTGCCAACGCCGTAGACGCCTGCCGCGCCGCCATGGAGGGCCGTTTGCAGGACATCTGGCAAACGCTGTGGGTGGTATGCGCCTGGGCCGTGGGTCTGATGATTGTCGCCATCGTCCTCTTTACGCGGAAAATGAAGGCGAAATAACAGAAATCTCCGTCGGTCATCCACCGACGGAGTTCCTTTTTTCTTATGGCGAAGGTTTTTCTTCTTCCTTGATTTCCGATATATTTTTATCGTAATACAATAAAAACTTATTGACATTTTCTCAATTCGGTGCTATACTGCAGAGGAAGCTGAAAGGAGGAAAAAATATGCAGCAAAGAACGCTCTCAAAATGGTTAAAATGTATGATCGTCGGGGTGGGGCTGTGCGGCCTGGTCGTTTATGCCCTGGTGATCCCCATGCTGGGGCAGGGCATTGTCGGTCAGAATCCGGAATTTGCCGACCGTTACTGGCCGTGGCTCGGTTTTATCTGGGCCACCGGTATCCCCTGCTACGCAGCGCTCGTTCTGGCCTGGAGGATCTCCACAAACATCGGGCTTGACCGCTCCTTTTCGGAAACAAATGCCAAGCTGCTTCAGTGGATCTCATATCTGGCCGCCGCAGACGCAGGTTTCTTCTTTATCGGGAACCTCGTCATGCTGTTTTTGAGTATGAGCCATCCCGGCATCACCCTGCTTTCCCTGCTCGTTGTTTTTGCCGGTGCGGCTGTGGCAGCGGCGGCCGCTGCCCTGTCCCATCTGGTAAAAAAAGCCGCCGCCCTGCAGGAACAGAGCGACTGGACGATTTAGGAGGCGCTATGGAAGGCGAGATCATTTTTAATATTGATGTTATGCTTGCCAAGCGGAAAATGAGCGTCACGGAGCTGGCGGAGCGGGTCGGCATCACCCTTGCCAACGTCTCCGTGCTGAAAAACGGCAAGGCAAAAGCGCTGAAAATATCAACTCTTGTCAGGCTGTGTGAAGCATTGGACTGCCAGCCGGGGGATATTCTCGAATACCGGCGCAGTGAATAGGGCCGCTTTTTGAATCAGAACCACCGGCCGTGTGCCGGTGGTATGCACCAGCCCCCTTGGTGCATGCCCTCGGTTGAGCCTATATCGAATTAGAAAGGTATTTACGAATATCTGCTTGACGGTCAGGAACGGCATTTGAATATTCG
>CAMFZO010000043.1 GCA_946006895.1 uncultured Clostridia bacterium
GGGCGGCACCCGCAAGGGGCACGCCGCATCCGTAAGGCTCCTTCGTCGCCAACGGTTGCGCAGCTATCTGCCGCCCGCCATCCTTTGTGAAGCATAAAATCATATGGACATGGTCCGGCATAATGCAGTATTTTTCAACCGAAACGGAAGGATAACAGTGTGGAATATTCTGTATGCCCTGTTCAACAATGCGCCCGTATCTGGAAAGCAGCGGCCGCGGAATAAGGTCCTCATCTTCCATTGGCAGGCGGCTGATAGCCGCCCCTACGGTGTCCCAAAAAAGGTTCTTCTTGTCCGCAATGCAGACCGTCACGAAATACGCACCGTTTTGGCTGTAGTCATACTCCGGCAAGCGGTTGGGTTTTCGTGTCGGTCGTTCCATAACAAGAAGCCTCCGTTATTTGACGATTTTACAGGCAGGCGGCTGATAGCCGCCCCTACGAAAGCGGTCGAATTCTATATCGTAGGGGCGGATATTATCCGCCCGCGTGCAGGCGCTTCCGTAATTCACGGGCGGTCGACAGCCGCCCTATGCCTATTTTACACGGTCATTGCCGGATTGTAAAGCGCTTCCGTGCAAAGTGCTGAAAATCCGGAGGAAAGATTTGTCAAAATTAGCAAAAGAAAAAGCCTTGCACGGGCAGGGCTTTTTCGTTATAATAAGGATATAATTGAAGATTGATAGCTGTAACGAAGTGCTTCGCGCACGGGCTTAACGACTATCACTCAGGGTTCCTTGAGTGGAGATGTTGAACGTTGTTCTGCATCCCCATTTTTGTTTTATTCTGTAACTTTTTTCAGGAGGTAATCCATATGTACATTCTCGCAAACGGTAAAGTGATCACCAGAAGCCAGTCCCTCCCCTATCTGCCCGACGGCGGCGTCGTCATCGACGGCACCATGATCAAGGAGGTCGGCAAGACCGCCGATCTGAAGAAGAAATACCCCGACGCAGAATTCATCGACGCCAAGGGCGGCGTCATCATGCCCGCCTTTATCAACGCCCACACCCATATCTATTCCGCTCTGGCCCGTGGCCTGTCCATCAAGGGCAACAATCCCACCAACTTCTACGAAGTCCTGGACGGCACCTGGTGGGCCATCGACCGCCGCCTGACTCTGGCCGGCACCAAGGCCTCCGCCGACGCTCTCTACATCGACTGCATCAAGCAGGGCGTCACCACCATCTTTGACCATCACGCCTCCTTCTGCGAGATCCCCGGCTCCCTGTTCCAGATTGCCGAGTCTGCAAAGCGCTTCGGCATCCGTTCCTGCCTGTGTTATGAGGTCTCCGACCGCGACGGCGAGGAAAAATCCCTCCAGGCCGTCAAGGAAAACGCCGACTTCATCACCTACTGCGAGGAGCATCCCGACGATATGCTCAAGGCCATGTTCGGCGGCCACGCCCTGTTCACCATCTCCGACAAGACCTTTGACCGCATGGTGGAGGCCAACAACGGCCGCACCGGTTACCACATCCATGTGTCCGAGGGCATGAACGATGTGTACGACAGCCTGCAGAATTACGGCCGCCGTCCGGTGCAGCGTTTGCAGGATCACGGTATTCTGGGCGAAAAGACCATTCTGGGCCACTGCATCCATGTGAACACCGCCGAGATGGACATCATCAAGGCCACCGACACCATGTGCGTCAACAACCCCGAGAGCAACATGGGCAACGCCGTGGGCATCTCCCCCGTCCTGCAGCTCTACAAGAAGGGCATCCTCATCGGCATGGGCACCGATGCCTATACAAACGACATGCTGGAATCCCTGAAGGTAGCCCTGTGCTCCCAGCGGCACAACGCGTGCCTCCCCAACGTCGCCTGGTGCGAGGTCACGGATATGCTGTTCAAGAACAACGCCAAGATGGCGGAGCGGAGTGGCTTCCCCACTCTGGGCGTGCTGAAGCCCGGCGCGGCGGCAGACGTCATCGTCATGGACTACAAGCCCTACACCCCGTTCTCCGACGCCAACATCGACGGCCACATGATCTTCGGCATGACCGGCCGCCAGTGCCAGACCACCATCGGCAACGGCAAGCTCCTGATGAAGGACCGTGAGCTCATCGGCATCGACGAGGAGGCAGAAAACGCCCACATTCTGGAGGAAGCCAAGAAGCTGTGGCGTTCTCTGGACAGCTACGATGGCTGATTTCTTCGGCCGCGCTGCCCAGTACAAGCAAGATGAGGAAGCGGCCGTCTTTGCCCGGGTGGCCCGCAGGAAGCGCCGGGCAAAATGGATCCTGTTCGCCGTTCTGCTCTATTGTGTGGCAGCCGACGGCCTGTATTACCTGTTTCCTCTCAGCTCCCTTACCTATTATCTGCGTCCCTTTTCCGTCATGAATTCCCTTTCCGCAGTCTATCCCGCCACCCACTACTGGCTGTGCCTGTTCTCAGTGCTTCCCATGGCGGGCTGGTATCTGCTGCACCGGAAAAAGAAGGCGGGAAGCGCGCTCATCCTTGTTCCATATGTGTTGGCCTGGGTCGGCATCGGCACCTTTACCTTTCTTCACGTTGTCTATGCCCTGCGCGCCCATTCCTTTCCCCTGGTCAACGCCAATCTGCGGGACGCAGCTCCCTTTTTACCCTTTGGCCTGGGTGTGCCGATTCTGGAACACCTGTGGCAGAAATAAATGATCGGAGGAATATTTTATGTCTGAAAGAATGTATCCCATCCCCTTCAAATCCCTGATGAACTGGATCGTCACCGAATACAGCCGCGAGGGCGAGATCTTCGGCATCCACGCCCCCTATATTGCCAAGGGCAAGACGCTCCCCATCTTCGGAGAGAAGATCGAAACGCCCTTCGGCCCCGCCGCGGGTCCCAACAGCCAGCTTGCCCAGAACATCATCGCCTCCTACATGGCAGGCGCCCGTTTCTTTGAGGTCAAGACCGTGCAGAAGATGGACGGCGAGGACCTGGCCCGCTGTGTGCCGCGTCCCTGCATCCTTGCCGACGACGAGGGCTACAACCAGGAGTGGTCCACGGAGCTGACCGTTCCCCAGGCCCTTGATGAGTACATCAAAGCCTGGTGCGCCCTGAAGGTTCTGTCCAAGGTCTACGGCTTTGGCGATCCCGACGGTTTTGTGTTCAACATGTCTGTCGGCTACGACTTGGAGGGCATCAAGGGCGAAAAGGTCGACACCTATATTGAGTCCATGAAGGACGCCTCGAATACGGCCCAGTTTATCGAGTGCAAGGCGGTGCTCAAGGAGTTCTTCCCGGAGGAGGCCGACTTCATCGACGGCATCTGCCCCCATGTTTCCCGCTCCATCACCCTGTCCACCCTCCACGGCTGCCCGCCCGATGAGATCGAGCGCATCGCCACCTACCTGATCTCCGAGAAGAAGGTCAACACCTTCGTCAAGTGCAACCCCACCATTCTCGGCTACCGCTCCGCCCGCTCCATTCTGGACTCCATGGGCTACGACTACATCGTCTTTGACGAGCATCACTTCAACGAAGATCTCCAGTGGGCCGACGCCGTTCCCATGTTTGAGCGGCTGCAGGCGTTGGCGGACAAGACCGGCGTGGAATTCGGCCTGAAGCTGTCCAACACCTTCCCCGTCGATACCACCCGCGGCGAGCTGCCCGGCGACGAGATGTATATGTCCGGCCGCTCCCTGTTCCCCCTGACCATTGAGATGTGCAACCGCATTTCCAAGCAGTTCAAGGGCAAAATGCGCATTTCCTTTGCCGGCGGCGCGGAATACTTCAACTGCGACAAGCTGTTCGCAGCCGGTATCTGGCCCATCACCGTGGCCACCACCATTCTCAAGCCCGGCGGCTACAACCGTCTGCGCCAGATGTGCGAAAAGGTTGAGGATATGCCCTTTACCGCTTTCCACGGCACCGACTCCGCCGCCATTGAGGCGCTCAGCGTCGGCAGCCACACCAGCTTCCATCATCTCAAGCCCATTAAGCCTCTGCCTGTGCGCAAGAATGAGGACCGTGTGCCCTGGATGGACTGCTTTATCGCCCCGTGTAAGGGCGGCTGCCCCATCGCTCAGGACATTCCCGAGTATGTGGAGCTGTGCAGAAAGGGCCTGTACGCCCCGGCTCTGAAGCTCATCACCGAGAAGAACCCCCTGCCCTTTATCACCGGCACTATCTGCGCCCACCGCTGCCAGGGCAAGTGCACCCGCAACTTCTACGACGAGTCCGTCCGGATCCGTGACACCAAGCTCCTTGCCGCCCAAAAGGGCTACGGCGCTCTGATGGCCTCCATCCAGGTCCCGGAAAAGGTCCCCGGCAAGAAGGTTGCCATTGTCGGCGGCGGCCCGACGGGTATCGCCGCGGCCTACTTCCTGGGCCGTGCCGGTGTGGAGACCACCATCTTCGAGCGGGAGAATTCCCTCGGCGGCGTACCCCGTCACGTCATTCCTGCCTTCCGTATCACCGATGAAGCCATCGACAAGGACGTCGCCCTGATGGAGAAGTACAACGTCGAGGTCAAGCTGGGCGCGCCCGCTCCCTCCGTTGCGGAGCTGAAAGCCATGGGCTACACCCACATTCTCTTCGCCGTCGGTGCCTGGAAAGCCGGCCGGCTGGACATTGAGGGCAACGTGGTCGGTGTCATCGGCTGGATGAAGGAAATGAAGCAGGAAGTCAAGCCCTGCCTGTCCGGTTCCGTCGTTGTCGTCGGCGCGGGCAACACCGCCATGGACGCCGCGAGACTCGCCAAGCGTATGGGCGCGGACGCCACCATCGTTTACCGCCGCACCAAGAAATATATGCCCGCTGACGAGCATGAATTGAAGCTGGCCATGGACGACGGCGTGAAATTTGTCGAGCTGGCCGCGCCGGTCAAGCAGGCCGATGGCAAGCTGACCCTGGAGAAGATGGTCCTGGGCGCACCCGACGCCTCCGGACGCCGCTCCCCCGTTGCCACCGGCGAGTTCTTCGATATTCCCTGCGATCTGGTCATTTCCGCTGTCGGTGAGAAGGTCGACGCCGAGCTGATGGCCGCCAACGGCATCGAAATGGGCCGCAAGGGTCCCGACTTCAAGACCAACGTCGAGGGTGTCTACACCGCAGGCGACTGCCACCGCGGTCCTGCCACCGTGGTCGAGGGTATTGCCGACGCTGCCAAATTCGCTGAGGTCGTTATCGGCAAGAAGCACGAGTATGAGATCCCCGAGCAGGCCTATGTGACCAAGGCCGAGGCCATTGCCAAGAAGGGTATCCTGAAAATGAGCAAGGACGCCTGCTGCGAGGCCAGCCGCTGCCTGGACTGCAACACCGTCTGCGAAAACTGCGCCGACTCCTGCCCCAACCGCTCCAACGTGATCATCAAGCTGGCTGACGGCAGACATGAGATCCTGCACGTGGACAAGATGTGCAACGAGTGCGGCAACTGCACCCATTTCTGCCCCTACGCCTCCGAGCCCTGCCACGACAAGTTCACTCTCTTCCAGACGGAGCGGGATATGGACGACTCCAAGAACTTCGGCTTCTGCATCCTGCCCGACGGCAAGGTCCGCGTCCGCCTCTTTACCGAGTGCGTCTGCGACGTGGACGGCAAGAACGATCTGCCCGACGAGATTGCCCTCTTCATCCGCACCGTCAAGAACAAGTACGCCTATCTGTATTGATTGGGTTCCCCGGGTCGTTTTGGATGCAAAGGCTTTATGAGCGAAGCAAGAAAAAAGCTCTTGATCACCGGCTTTGATCCCTTCGGCGGCGAGACGGTCAATCCCTCCTGGGAGGCGGTCCGTCTGCTGCCGGAGGAGATCGGCACCTTCCGTCTGACCAAGCTGCAGATCCCCACCGTCTTTGGCCGGGCTGCGGAAACGGTGCTGGCGGCGGCGGAGAAGCTGCAGCCGGATGTGATACTGTGTATCGGGCAGGCAGGCGGAAGAAGCGGCGTCACCCCGGAAGCGGTGGCTATCAATCTCCGCGAGGCAAGGATCCCGGACAATACCGGAAATCGCCCCTCCGACGTCCCCGTGGTCAAGGATGCTCCCGCCGCCTATTTTTCGACAGCCCCCGTCCGGGCAATGGTTCAGGCCATCAATGACGAGGGCATCCCTGCCGCGCTCTCGTATTCCGCAGGCACTTTCGTCTGCAATGACGTGCTCTATTCCCTGCTCCACCATTACCACGGAACGCAGACGAAGGTAGGCTTTATCCACGTCCCGTTCCTGCCGGAGCAGGCAAAGGAGAACGCTCCCGCCATGGCCTTGGAGCAAATGGCGGCAGCCCTGACCGCCGCTGTCTCCGTGTGCTGAATAGGATAAAACGACTGCTCCCGACCCCGGGAGCAGCCGTTTTTTCGATCATTACCCGTACTTTTCCCGCCGCCGGAATGTTTTTCTGCGGCGTTGTTTTTTCCGGGAGGATTTGGTATAATAAAATACAAAGGAAATGACAGGAGAATGAGCCATGGCGACGGAGAAGCTATATTATGTAAACCAATATCAAAAAACCGGCACCGCTGTCGTGTGCCGCTGCGAGGAGGTAAAAGGCGGCTGGGCAGTCGTGCTTGACCGCACCATCTTCTATCCCACCGGCGGCGGACAGCCCTGCGACCTGGGGACGCTGGACGGCGTTTCCGTGCTGGACGTCAGCGACCATGACGGCGAGGTCGTCCATCTCTGCGCCGCGCCATTGTCTGTGGGCCAAACCGTCACCATGGAGATCGACTGGGCGCGCCGCTTCATGCTCATGCAGCAGCACAGCGGCGAGCATCTGGTCTCCGGCACCGTCCGCGCCCATTTCGGCTACGAAAATGTGGGCTTCCACATGGGAAGCGAGGTCATCACCATCGACTTCAGCGGAGAGCTGACCGCCGCACAGCTTCGCCAGGTGGAGACCGAAGTCAACGATGTCATCTACCAGAATATCGCCACGGAATTCCTCTATCCCGATGCCGAGACCCTGCACACTCTCCCCTACCGCAGTAAAAAGGAGCTGTCGGGCTGGGTGCGGCTGGTAAAATTCGGCAAAACGGACCTGTGCGCCTGCTGCGGTCTGCACGTGTCCCATACGGGGGAGATCGGTCTGGTCAAGCTGCTGTCCACAACGAAATTCCACAACGGCTCCCGCGTTGAGCTGCTTTGCGGAAAGCGCGCCCTGGACTATCTCAACACTGTAGCCGATCAAAACCGTGAGATTTCCGGCCTGCTGTCGGCCAAGCCCTTTGCCACCGCCGAGGCTGTCCGCCGGGTCAGCCAGGAGCTGTCCCAGGCCCAATACCGCGTCATTCAGTTGGAAAACCAACTCTTTGCCCAACGGGCGAGAAGCCTTGCAGACGCGGGAAATGTGCTGCTTTTTGAGGAAGGGCTGTCCGCCGATGCCCTGCGCCGCCTGACGGACGCCGTGCTGAAAAGCTGCGGCGGGACCTGCGCGGTTTTTTCCGGCGAGGATGGGAACTATAAATACGCTCTGGGCTGCCTGAAGGGCGATCTGCGCAGCCTCGTCAAGTCCCTCAACGCTGCTCTGCGCGGACGGGGCGGCGGAAAACCCAACTTTGCACAGGGCTCCGTTGCCGCGACCCGTTCGGAGATCGAGGCGTTCTTCTCGTCAAACGGAAATTTGTAATAGGCCTCCGTGCCCTTCATTTCCGTCCCCGCCAGGAAGGCAAGTTCGCTGACCGTGACGAATTCAAAGCCCCGATCCTCCAGGGTATCGATAATCTGAAACGCCGCCTGCACGCTGGAATTCGACATATCGTGCATCAGGATGATATCGCCGTTTTTCGCCTTTTGGATCACCCGGGCGGCGATCTTGTCGCTGTCGCAGCAGCACCAATCCTGGGGATCCACCGACCAGAGTACGATGGGAAGATCAGCACAGTCGGTCTTTTTCAGCACCTCCAGGTCGTAAAGACCTCCGGGCGGCCGCATGAGCGTCGGTGACTGATCCGTAGCGGCAAGGAGCTTTTCCCTGGCAGCGTTCAGGTCGGCGCAGACCTCCTGCGGCCCCATTTCGGTGAAGAACCGATGGGCGTTGCCGTGAAGCCCGATCTCATGGCCCTCCCGGGCGATCTCCGAGGCCAGTGTGGGATACTGATCCACCCGGTAGCCACAGAGAAAAAAGGTCGCGTGGACCTCCCGCTCTGCAAGGCCGTCCAGAAGCGCGCTGGTGAAGCGTCCCGAGGGGCCGTCGTCAAAGGTCAGGGCCAGATATTTTCCGCCCTCTTCCTCCTGTGCCCACGCAGGTGTCGTCAAAAGCGCGCAAAGGCAGAGCCAACACAAAAACCTGCGCATATCCCACGCCCCTTTCCGTCTTGTAGTATATGTATTCCTCCGTTTTTTTGCGGAGGAAAAGTGAGGAAATTATGATTCAAGCCATCTGTCCGGTCTGCGGAAGGCCGCTGACCATGGAAAAGCCCGCCTGGCACTGTGAAAACCGCCACAGCTTCGATGTGGCACGGCAAGGTTATGTAAACCTATTGACCGTCACGCAGAAGCACTCCCTTCACCCGGGAGACTCGCAAAAAATGGTGGCGGCGCGAAAGGCCTTTCTGGACGCGGGCTATTACGAGCCCATCGTTCAAACCCTGCGCGCTCTGGTGCAGCGATTCGCTCCCGAGGCCCGTTCGATCCTGGACGCCGGCTGCGGCGAGGGCTATTATCTTTCCCGGCTGGACGCACCGGAGCGTTGGGGCATCGACATCTCCAAGGAGGCGGTGCGTTATGCCGCCGTGCGGGAGAAGAATGCCCGCTGGCTGACGGCGACGGCGGTCCATCTGCCCTTTGCGGATGGTTCCTTTGAATGTCTGCTCTCCATGTTCGCCCTGACGGCAGAGGCGGAATTTGCCCGTGTGCTGAAAAAAAACGGCATTTTCCTGCAGGTTTTGGCGGGAGAAAAACATCTTTCCGCCCTGAAATCCGTCATCTACCCCACCTTGTTGGAGCGGGAAAAGCACCTGCACCCCCGGCTGGATAGCTTTACCCTTCTTCATGAGGAAACGCTGCGCTTTGATTTTTCCCTGGAGGATCACGCCATGGTGCAAAATCTTCTCTACATGACGCCCCACGCCTGGCGTATTTCCCGGGAGGGCGCACTGGCTCTGGAGCAGACCGAGTGCTGTCTCTTATACACATCTCCGAGCCCACGAGACGTAGAGGAATCTCG
>CAMFZO010000044.1 GCA_946006895.1 uncultured Clostridia bacterium
AAACGCCGCGGCGTTTACCGCCAGCAGATAAACCGAAACGATCTTACCCATTGATATGACTCCTTTCTCCGCTCTGCGCAACAGAGCTGACTCGATATGCGCATATGCGATGAAATACAGTTGGTGATTACTATGAAAAAATGGCTCATTGCCGCGATCCTGGTCGTTCTGGCGATCCTGGTCGCCGTCAGTATTTTCCTGATCCTGCGGTTTTACGACATCTACAGTTCCATGGAAAACAGCGACACGGAGGCAGCCACCCTGCAGACCGACGTAGAGTCCTATATCGCGCCCCTCTGGCCGTCCTTTACCTGTGAATACAGCGAAGGCGCCCTGACCATGACCCAGGCCACCACCATCAGCTACACCGGTGCCCTGTCCTACGGCAAGGAGGTCTACTGCGACGATCTGGCCCCCGAGACCTATCTCTCCGACGCCGTGACTATAGCGACAGACATCGCCAGCCACTGCGGTGTATCGGCAGAGGTGACCTTCCGTTTTCTCAGCTCCGACGGGGAGCCGATCTTTACCGTCAGCAGCGACGGAACCATTTGGACCTGTTGGGGGACTGAAGAATGAAAGAAAAAATCAAAGCGCTTTTTGACGAAAAGCTGTGGAAATTCTTACTGGTGGGCGTGCTCAACACTCTGGTGGGCAACGGTCTCATGTTCCTGCTCTATAACCTGGCCCATTGGGGCTACTGGCCCTCCACCGCCGTCAGCTACTTTCTTGCCAGCGTTATGAGCTACTTCCTCAACCGCTATTTCACCTTCAAGTACCAGGGTGGCGGCTGGAAAGTGGTGCTCCGCTTTGCCCTCAACATCGCCGTCTGCTATTTCCTGGCCTACGGCGTCGCCCAAAAACTGATGGAGGCGATCCTGGCCGGTGTGGGAGATTCCCTGCGGGACAACATCGCCATGCTGACGGGAATGTGCCTGTTCGTCGGCCTCAACTACCTGGGGCAGCGGTTCTTCGCCTTCCGTGAGCCGAGTGAACCGAAAGAATAGTTGACTTTTGGGTGAAAAGCCGATATAATGGCCCAATGATTCGAGGTGATTTTCCATGATTCGACGCACTCTGCGAAAGGTCATCCCAACCTACGCCATTTTTCCGCTGATCCTGACGGGCCTCATGAATCTTTTCGCCTTTCAGGGAAACAAGCTGATCCAGCTCATCGTCGGCATGGACCGGGCCATCGACATGACGACGCCGTGGGACAGCTACTTTGCTTTTGACCCGGCCTGGGTGCTGGTCTACATAGGGACCTTTATCTTCTGGACCTATCAGTATACCACAGTGGCGCGGGAAAGCCCTGAAAAAGCATATCAGCTTGCGGCAGCGGATTTTGTCGCCAAGCTCATCTGCTTTTTCTTCTTTGCCTTCATGCCGACCACCAACGTCCGCCCGGAGGTGGAGGGCAGCGGCTTCATTCCCTTCCTCATGCGCTTCATCTACTGGTTCGATACGCCCACCAACCTGTTCCCCTCAATCCACTGCTTTGTGGCGTGGCTGGGGACCCGCTATATGTTCGAGTGCAAAAAGCTCCGGCATAAGGGCCTGACCTGTATGCTGTGCGTGATCGGCTCCATTTTGGTCTTCCTCTCCACTCTCCACACCAAGCAGCACGTTCTGCCGGATGTGGCGGCAGGAATCGTCGTGGCGGAGATCGGTTGGTTCACAGCTCGGTTTACCAAGCTGCCCAAGGTCGTGGAACGGATCAACAATAAGTTCATGAAGACCCGATTGTGCAAAATTCTATAACAATGCGTGAAATACCCGCCTGCAGGGCTTTTGCAGGCGGGTATTCTTTACTGCACCAAGCGGTTGAGCCAGTCGATATAGGCGTCGGAATTGATCATCATGGGATAATTCAGGATGATACAGTCATCCACGCCCTGTTCCTGGGCAAATTGCTTCAAGTCCAGGCTGGGCTTGCCGTCACGGTTGAATTCCCGCGGGTCGATAACAATGATCTTGCTGTAGTGACTGGTGAGCCAGGGGGCAAAGGCGTTGCCGTAGGATTCCTTCAGCAGCATACACACCGGGCCGTCCACGTCGGTGGAGATGATGGTCACAGGATGGTCGCCGCCCAGGAAACAGAGATACTTATTGGAAACGCTGTCGCCGACCCAACTGATGACACCGATCTCATATTTCAGGCTCAGGGTCGCGTCCTCATAGTAGAAGGTATCCGTCTCCACATAGGGCCGCCAATAATGCAGCGTGTCCGGGTTATCCCGCAGGATGGAGCTCTGGGGATAGTCGGAGAGGAAATTATACATAGAGCCGACAAAGGAGTCGTACTGACCCGTCTCAAAGGAGCTGAGAGGCTGGGCGTGAAGTCCGGCGGCGTCGCAGAAGGCTGTATAGGCATAGTAGGCGCCCAACTGGGTCCAGTGATGGTCCGTGCGGAAGTAGATGTACTCGTCGATGTGGGAAGCCAGGGCAGAATAGGCATCGACGGTGCGGACATCGCTGCCCATATGGTCATAGCAGTAGTCGATCATGTCGATCTGGGAGGAGCTGCCGGTGTGGTAGTCCTCCGTGGTGTAGAACTCCGCCGCGTTGGGCACGACGATGCTGTAGGTATGCACGTCGCTGCCCAGGGCCGTTGCGATATTGGTCACGGCACCGGCATAGTTGCTGATGGAATCATAGTCAGCATAGGGCACCTCCACAGCGCGGGTACCTACCAGCAGAGCGGCGCCCAGGTTTTCCACCACGGTGCCCGCTTCCGGTCCGTCACTGGGGGCGACGGATTCGGTGGTTTCCGGCTGGGTCGGTTCTGTCGGCTCTGTCGGCTGAGAACTTTCCGAGCCGTTGGAGGACGACGAGGCGGTGGAAGGGTTTTCCAGCGACGCGCCATGGTCTGCCGCCTGGGAATTCATGTTCAGAATGAGCTGCACATCATCCTCCCCGGAAAAGCCGGAGAATTTATAAAAGCCGTTTAAGGATGTGTTCATCTTTTTCAGCGATTCCGACTGGGGAAAGGCCTCGGCGTAATAAGACCGGCTGCCGCTTGCGTAGCTGCCGCTGAGCAGACCGCTGAAGGTCAGCTCCGGCTTCTGAACGCTGGCGTCCAGGGAAAACAGCGAGTAGGCTCCCACGACCAGGAGCAGCGTCAAAAGCAGCGCGCCGAGGACGGCATAGATTTTTTTCATTGGCTTACCTCCTCAGAACGAAGCGTACAGCGACGGTTTGCTGGCGGCTCCCACCAGCGACGCCGTGCACAGATAGAGCAGCAGCACCGCAAAGAGCAGCAGGCTGACGGCGTAAATGCATTGAAGGACGGAGAATTGGTTTTCTTTACGGCCGCGGACCAAAACGGCGCCCCAGAGGAAGCTGAACCAGCGCGGCAGCACTGACGAACCGATCAGGCAGGCGGCGATCAGCGGCACCGTATTGCCCAAACTCACGCCGACAGAAGCGCTCCAGAAGGGGCCCTTGCCGAACATCATAGCCAGAGAATTGCCCAGGGCGGCCATGTCCTCGTGGGCAAAGATGACCCAGCCGATGAGGACGAAGAACATGGTGATCAGCAGCCGCACGGCATAGGGCAGCTTCTCAAGCTGCGGCATGAGCTGCTTTTCCGCCGCCAGCAGCACAAAGAAGTACAGGCCCCAGATGATGTAATTCCAGTTGGCGCCGTGCCACAAGCCCGTCAGTGCCCAGACGATAAGCAGATTCAAAATCTGGCGGGCCTTTCCCTTACGGTTGCCGCCCAGGGGGATATAGACGTAATCCCGGAAGAAGCTGCCCAGGGTGATATGCCAGCGCCGCCAGAATTCGGTGATGGACCGGGAGGTGTAGGGCAGGTCGAAGTTCTCCGCGTAGCGGAAGCCGAAAACTCTGCCGAGGCCGATGGCCATGTCGGCACAGCCGGAGAACTCAAAGTAGATGTAGAACATGAACATCAGCGCCGCCAGCCAGGCCGCAGCACCGTAGGCCATGCCCTCCAGCTCCGTAAAGGCCACGTAGGCGTAGTCGGCAATGAGGACCTTCTTCGCCAGGCCGACGCAGAAACGCACCGCGCCCTCAAAGATACCCCGCGGGTTGGTCTTGCGGTGGGTAAGCTGAGTCCTTACCTCGTCATATCGGACAATGGGTCCCATGAGCATTTTGGGGAACATGGAAATATAGAGCAGGAAGTGGAAGAACGAGCCCTCCGGCGGATGCTTTTTCCGGTAGACATCCACCTGATAGGCGATCAACTGGAAGGTATAAAAGGAAACGCCGATGGGAAGCGCGATGCCAAAGGACACCTTCAGGAGCTTGAATGCCGCCAGGATCACCAGATCTAATCCGACAGGCAGCAGCAAGGTAACGGCCCTTCCCGGGATGACGCGCTCCGCCAGCCAGAAATTGGCAAAGGCCACGGCCACCAGCAGCGGCAGATAATAGGGCTGCCCCATGGCGTAAAACACCAGGCTTGCCACCAGCAGGACCATATTTTTCCGTTTCAGACCGGGGATCAGGAAATATACCGCCAGAGTCAGCGGCAAAAATATATATAAAAAGTAAAGGTTCGAGAATTCCACAGCACTACCTCTTCTCTTTTAACAGCTACTATCACTCTAACAAAAAAAGCGCCTGATTTCAACAACAAATTTACATAATATCGGTTATTTTTTCTTATGGGTGGCCGGCAGCCGTCGAAGGGTGTCGGAAACCACGGTATTTTGCAGAAGCAGCAGGGCTGTCAGATTGGGCAGGGCCATAAATACGTTCAGAATATCCGCCATTTCCCAGGCGGCGCTGACACTGAAATAGGGGCCGACGGCAATGGCCAGAAGGTAGGCAGTCCGGTAGAGGGTCCGCAGAACGCGCCGCTCCCCTACCAGATACCGCAGGCATTGTTCGGCGTAAAAATTCCAGCCGATGATGGTGGCGAAGGCAAAAAAGATCAGGCAGACCATGAGAATGAAGGATGACAGGCTCTCGTTCCAGGGCAGCGCCTCCCGCCAGGCAAAATCCGTGATCTGTACGCCCTCCAGCGGCGCTTTCCAGGCATCCGTCACCACCAGGCACAGGCCCGTCACAGTGCAAATTACAATGGTATCAATGAAGGTTCCCGTCATGGTCACAAGGCCCTGACGGACCGGGTCCTTTTCATCGGACGCCGCCGCCGCAATGGGCGACGAGCCAAGACCCGCCTCGTTGGTAAACACACCCCGACCGATGCCCATGCGAAACACCTGGCGAATGGTGATTCCGGCACCGGCTCCAAAGGCCGCACGGGGTGAAAAGGCGCTTCTGACGATGAGGGAGACAGCTGACGGGATCCGGTCAGCACATCGGACAAGCAGCACAGCGCTGCAGAGCAGATAGGCGGCGGACATGAGGGGCACCAGGGACTCGCAGACCTTGGAAATGCGTTTCACGCCACCTAAAAGCACCGCTGCCGAGGCCAGCGTCACCAGAGTGCCGCTGAGGACCGTCGCCCAGGAATAGCTGTGTCCGCCGACGGAAAAAGCCGTTGCCGTGTGAAAAAAGCCGTCCACCGCCGTGGTGATGCTGTTGGCCTGAGTAACAGTGCCCACACCTAAAATGCCCACCGCCGCGCCGACGGCTGCAAAGCACACCGCCAGCCAGCGGAATTTTTTGCCAAGGCCCTGCTCAATATAGCAGAAAGGACCGCCCAGCCAGCCATTTTTGTCCCTGCGGCGGTATTTCACCGCCAGAAAGCCCTCGGCGTACTGGGTGGCCATGCCGAAAAA
Organism: uncultured Clostridia bacterium; assembly: GCA_946006895.1. Classification (GTDB taxonomy): domain Bacteria; phylum Bacillota; class Clostridia; order Oscillospirales; family Oscillospiraceae; genus JAZOXB01. The sequence continues at coordinate 5,718 of CAMFZO010000044.1, forward strand.
GGCGGCGACGAGCATCCAGAGCAGCGCGCCGGGTCCTCCGGCACTGATGGCAGTGGCGACGCCGACGATATTCCCTGTGCCGATGGTTGCAGCCAGGGCCGTACACAGGGCGGCATAGGGCGAAATGCCGCTGCCGCTTCCCTGGGTGCGGATCAGCCGGAGCGCGGTGCCCAGCCTGCGGAACTGCAGTCCCCGCAGACGGACAGTAAAAAGCAGACCGATCCCAACAAACAGTGCCATGGTCGGCCATCCCCAGGCCGCTTCCCCCAAACGCGGGAGTATTTCCTCCAAAGCAGTTCCTCCTGTCTTTTTCCGGCGGTTTTTTATGCCGAACAAATTTTCCGCTCTATTCTATGCGGAAGTTTCCTTGCCTCATGCCTTGCGGACGGAACCGTGGGACAAAACAGCGGCGCAGCCCGGTAAAAGGCTGCGCCGCAGAAATATTCTGTTGTCCGGATTCTAAATATCCCGTCTGCCCTCCAGGGCGCGCAGAAGCGTCACCTCGTCGGCATATTCCAGTTGACTTCCCACGGGGATCCCATAGGCAAGCCGCGTTACCCGAACCTCCATAGGACGCAGGAGACGGGAGATATACATGGCCGTGGCTTCACCCTCAGTATCGGGGTTGGTCGCCATAATGACCTCCCGGACGCCGCCCTTCCCCACCCGTGCCAGCAGTTCCCGGATGCAGATGTCATCGGGGCCGATGTGGTTCAGGGGGGAGATGACGCCGTGCAGCACGTGGTACACGCCGGTAAACTCCCGTGCGCGCTCCATGGCGATCACGTCCTTCGGGTCGGCCACCACGCAGATCAGACCGCGGTCGCGGCTCTCGTCGTCACAGATGGGGCACAGGTCCCTGTCCGTCAGATTCTGGCAGCAGGGGCACAGATGCACCGATTTTTTTGCGTCGATGATGGCGTCAGCAAACTCCCGGGCATCCTCCTCCGGCATACTCAGCAGATAAAAGGCCAGCCGCTGTGCCGTCTTGCCGCCGATGCCCGGCAGCTTGGCAAATTGCTCCGTCAGCCGTTCCAAAGCGGCGGGAAAATACCGCATCAGAACAGACCGCCCAGATTCAGTCCGCCGGTGAGCTTCGCCATGCTCTGGGAAGCCTCGGCCTCGGCCTTGCGCATGGACTCATTGACCGCCGCCACGACCATGTCCTGGAGCATTTCCACGTCGTCCGGGTCCACCGCCTCGGGATTGATGGTCAGGGACACCAGCTCATGCTTGCCGTTGACCCGCGCCGTCACCATACCGCCGCCGGAGGTGGCCTCGTACTCCTTGGCCTCCATCTCCTCCTGCATTTTCAGCATATCCTGCTGCATCTTTTGTGCCTGCTTGATCATATTCATGTTCATGCCGCCGCCCATGGGGCCGCGATAACCGCCCTTTGCCATTCTTGATTCTCCTTTATTTTACTTCAAAAATATCCGGATGCTCCGAGGTGCGGGACAGCAAACGATCAAAATTTTCGCCGTTTTGCCGCTCCTGGCCCGGACGCATCAATTTTACCTGGATCGGTCTGCCCATCTGGGCCGAGGCACATTCAGCCACGGTCTGCAGTACATTGGGCCGCTTCAGCAGCGACTCGGCAAAGTCTGCGAAGATAGTCAGGCAAAGCTCATTTCCCCGGAACGCGCCCTGTATCGGCGCGTTTTCCGCCACGGCAAACATCCCGGAGGCCGGAGGCTTCAGTGCCGTTTTCAGTCGGCGGACCAGCTCCGGCCACGCACCGTCGGGCACAGGCTCCGCGCTCACGGGAGGTTCCTCCGGCATTGCGGGAGGCGGTGCCGGTTCTTCCTCATCCCAGGGCGGTGCTTCTTCCTCCTCCGGCTGGGGTGCGGGCGCCGTCTGGGTCGCCACAAAGCTGCCGGCGGCGATCTTCGTCTCCAACCGGCTCAGCCGCGCATTGAGAGACTCCGCGTCCAGGACCGCCTCCGGCTCACAAAGCCAGATCAGGCACAGCTCCGCGTCGATACGGCGGTTGGCGCTGGTGTTGAAGCCCGCCGCCGCGTCGCGCAGCAGTCGGGTCATTCGCAGCAGCTCTCCCGGGCTGAACAGGGGCAGGAGATTCTGAAGCTCCTTTTCCGTACACACGCCGGAGATCAGGCTGACACCCTTGGAGGCCGTACGCATAATCAGCAGATCCCGCGCCACGGTGCACAGCTCGTCCAGCATGGCCGCCAGATCCTTGCCCTCGGCGTACTGCTGGTTGAAAATCGCAAGGGTCCGGGCGCTGTCATGATTGCCGATGGCCTGCATCAGCTCCGCAGTCTTTCTCGTTCCCGCAAGGCCCAGGGTCTTGCAGACCTGGTCGGTGTCGATGGGTCCCACCGTCGCCGACGCGCACTGGTCCAGCAGGCTCACCGCGTCGCGCATACCGCCGTCAGCCAGCCGTGCCAGATAGGCGGCGGCATCAGGCTCCAGGGTAATGCTCTCGCGGTAGGCGATATAGTTCAGCCGGTCGGCGATGTCCTCCGGCAGGATCCTGCGGAAGGAAAACCGCTGACAGCGGGACAGGATGGTCGCAGGAACCTTGTGCAGCTCCGTGGTCGCCAGGATAAACAGCAGATGCTCCGGCGGCTCCTCGATGATCTTCAGCAGGGCGTTAAAGGCGCTGATGGACAGCATATGGACCTCGTCGATGATATAGACCCGCTTTCTGACCTCTGCGGGCGTATAGACCGCGTCGTCACGCAGGGAGCGCACATTGTCCACACCGTTGTTGGAGGCGGCGTCGATCTCCAGCACATCCATGCAGGCGCCGGAGTCGATGCTTTTGCAGGCGGCACAGCAATTACAGGGATTACCGTCCACGGGATGCTCGCAGTTGACCGCCTTGGCAAGAATTTTTGCACAGGTGGTCTTGCCCGTGCCTCTGGTACCGGTGAACAGATAGGCGTGGCTCAGGCGGTTGTTGATGAGTTGGTTTTTCAGTGTCTGGGTCACGGCAAGCTGACCGACCACATCGTCAAAGGTCTGGGGCCGGTATTTTCGGTATAAAGCCTGATACATCCGCTCACCTCCTGTTCATTCAAGCTATAGTATAAACGATTCCGGGGAAAAAAGCAACCTTGATAATGCCGCAGGAACGCAAAAAGGGCGCATGGTTTTCCCATGCGTCCCTTTTGCCGATGCTTCGGCCCATGACAAGATCGCACACCCGCATTTGAACCTGAACTATGCTCGTTTCCCGTGCAGCCAGCTCAGAAACGGCTGACTTGCGGCACACGAACAGATCTGCTTAATGCTGCTCGGTTCCCCGCCTGACATGGTTCACAGGAGCTGTCTCTTATACACATCTCCGAGCCCACGAGACGTAGAGGAATC
>CAMFZO010000045.1 GCA_946006895.1 uncultured Clostridia bacterium
GTGCGCAGCACACGGGATTCTTGATGAAACTTTTTCATCAAGAATCAGTATTAGTTGGCCACCTTGACCATGGCGAAGCGGATGACCTTTTCGCCCAGGGTGAAGCCCGACTGGAAGACCTCCGCAATGGTGTTTTCCGCCAGAGCTTCGTCGTCGATGTGCATGACGGCGTTGTGCTTTTCCGGATCGAAGCTCTCTCCGGCGGCGCCGAAGGGCTTGATGCCCAGACCCTCCATGATCTTCAGAAGCTCGGTCATGGTCATCTCCACGCCCTTTTTGAAGGCTTCGTCGGTGGTGTCGTTTTTCAGCGCCCGCTCCAGGTTGTCGTAGACGGGCAGGAGCTTCTTGGCGGTGTCCGCCACGGCGTTCTGGTAGATGGCGTCCTTTTCCCGCTGGGAGCGCTTGCGGAAGTTGTCATATTCGGCGGCCAGACGCAGATACTGGTCATGCTCCTGGGCCTGGGCCTTCAGGGCCTTTTCCAGCTCCGTCGGCTCAGCGGGCTTTTTCTCCGGTTCCGGCTTTGCCGCTTTCTCCGGCTTTTCCGCTTTCGCTTCCTGCTCCGGCGCTTTTGCCTGCGCGGTTTCCGTTTTATCCGGCTCCGTCACAGCCGCTTTCGTTTCGGCCTTGACGTCCCCGGCGGCCTCCGGGGCGGGTCTTTCATTCTTTATATCGTGATTCTTTTTCGACAAGTCTTATTCCTCCTTCTTCGCTTCCGGCGCCTCCGGCAGCTCAGAATCTGTTTTTCCGAACATCCGGCCCAGGCCCTCGGCAAAGTAGCTTAATCTCGCGGCGATCTGGGCGTAGTCCATCCGCTGAGGTCCCACTACGCCGATCATGCCCTGCATACCGTCGCCGATATCAAAGCGGGTCATGATGACGGAGGTGTTTTTCAGCTCCTGGGCCACGTTTTCCGGCCCCACCAGGATCTGCAGGGGGCTGTCGGAGTTGAGCTTGGCGGGCAGATGGGAGATGGTCTCCTCATCCAGGGCGCTCAGGACCTCCTGGGCACGGCCCAGGTCCTGATATTCCGGCTGGCCCAGCAGACGGTTCTGACCCGTCAGATAGACCTGTTCCCGACGGCAGTCCTCCATCACATGAACGGCGAAGTCCACGATGATGGGCACCAGACTGGCGGCGGCGCCTGCACTGCGGCTGACCCGGTTGATCAGCTCCGGTGTGAACTGCTCGGCGGTGATCTCCGTCAGGCTGGCATTCAGCACGGCGCTCAGGAGCTTCAGATCCGCCTCGGTGACGTTCAGCGGCAGCTTGATGAGCTTGTTTTTCACCGTTTCGTCGCTGGCCATCACCACCAGGATGAAGCTGCCGCGGTCCGCGGGCAGGATCTCAAAGCGGCGGAGCTTGACGCTCTCGGTGTGGGAAGTCATGGCGTAGGCGGGCAGATTGGTCAGTTGTGAGACCAGCTTGCCGATCTTGCTCATGGCGCGGTCAAATTCCTGCATCCGCAGCTCCATGGCCTGGTTGATGGACTGGGTCTCGTCCACGCTGAGGCGGTAATCCTGCATCAGGCGGTCGATGTAAAACCGGTAGCCCGCCGGACTGGGGATGCGGCCTGCGGAGGTGTGGGGCTGCTCCAAAAAGCCCATGCTGGTCAGCTCCGCCATTTCGTTGCGGATGGTGGCGGAGGAGAAGTCCATGTCCGGCAGCGCGGCGATGGTCTTGGACCCCACCGGCTCGGCGGAACGGATGTATAGATCGACGATGGCTTTCAGGATCTTCTGTTTCCGTTCGGACAGCTCCATGCTCTGACCTCCTTCTCTGTTAGCACTCGCACTTCCTGAGTGCTAATGCAACTATACAACCCGTTAGCAGTTTTGTCAATAGGATGCTAAAAATTTTTTGTGAATATTTTGTTACCTTTTTCCAGCTTCCTCGACAACCGGGACCGCCGTGGAAAAGAATACACCGTTCCGGTCGGAGCAGCGGCGAAACCGCTCCGGGAAGCGTGTACGGGAGGCCATTCCTTTCTTGACAAGAACAGGAAGAATGTGATATAGTGATCGGCAGATTTCTTACGAAAAAAGAGGGGAAACCATGAAGGATTTATACGCCCGTCTGGGCGTTTCCGCAGAGGTCTGCGACTGCGGCGAGGGGATCCTGAAGACCCTGGAGGACCGCTTCCGGCAGGCCGACGCCGTCGCCGAGTACAACCAGGCCAAGGTCCTGGCCGCCATGCAGAAAAACCGGGTGGGGGCCTCCTGCTTTGCCGCCACCACCGGCTACGGCTATGACGACGTGGGCCGGGACAATCTAGAACGGGTCTACGCCGACACCTTCCACACGGAGGCGGCGCTGGTCCGGCCCCAGATCACCTGCGGCACCCACGCGTTGACGGTAGCCCTGTCTGCCAATCTGCTGCCCGGCGACGAGCTGCTCTCCCCCGTCGGCAGTCCCTACGACACCTTGGAGGAGGTCATCGGCATCCGGCCCGGTGCCTGCTCCCTGCGGGAATACGGCGTGAGCTATCGCCAGGCCGATCTGAAGCCCGACGGCAGCTTTGACTATGACGCCATCCGCGCCGCGGTGAATGAAAAGACCAAGCTGGCCACCATCCAGCGCAGCAAGGGCTACGCCACCCGGCCGACCTTTTCCGTCGCCCGGATCGGTGAGCTGATCGCCTTTTTGAAGTCCCTCAAGCCCGACATCATCTGCATGGTGGACAACTGCTACGGTGAATTTGTGGAGACTGTCGAGCCCAGCGACGTGGGCGCGGATCTGGTGGTGGGCAGCCTCATCAAAAATCCCGGCGGCGGCCTTGCTCCCATCGGCGGCTATATCTGCGGCAAAAAAGCCCTCGTCGAGCGCTGCGCCTACCGGCTTTCCGCCCCCGGACTGGGGCAGGAGGTGGGCGCCAACCTGGGACTGCTTCCCTCCTTCTATCAGGGCTTTTTCCTGGCGCCCACGGTGGTGTGCGGTGCCCTCAAGGGCGCCATCTTCGCCGCCAATTTCTATGAACGCATGGGCTTCCGGGTGGTGCCCGACGGCAGTGAGTCCCGCCACGACATCATCCAGGCCGTGGAGCTGGGCAGCCGGGAGGCCATGATCGCCTTCTGCAAGGGCATCCAGGCCGCCGCGCCGGTGGACAGCTTTGCTGATCCCCTGCCCTGGGACATGCCCGGCTACGAGGATCAGGTCATCATGGCGGCGGGTGCCTTCATCCAAGGCTCGTCCATCGAGCTTTCCGCCGACGGCCCCATCCGGCCGCCCTACGCGGTCTATTTCCAGGGCGGCCTGACCTGGTATCACGCCAAGCTGGGCATCCTGCTTTCCGTGCAGAAGCTGCTGGACGCCGGTCTGACGAAGCTGCCGGAGGCGTAACGTCCGGCCGAACAAAGAGAAAAACGAGAGAGGAAATAAAAAATGAACTGGTTTTGGTTTGCTGTTATCGCTCTGCTGTGCTGGAGCGGCTCCGACATCTTTTCAAAGATCGGCTGCTGCGGAGAAAAGGACCGCACGGCCCATCTGAAAATGATTACCGCCGTGGGCGTGGTCATGGGTCTCCACGCGGCCTACATGGTCTTCTTCAACGACGTTGCCATCTCGTGGGACGTCATCTGGCGCTATCTGCCCGTGTCCCTGCTCTACATTCTGTCCATGGCCCTGGGCTATGTCGGCCTGCGCTACATTGAGCTGTCCATCTCCTCGCCCATCTGCAATTCCTCCGGCGCTCTGGTGGCCGTGGCCTGCCTGATCTCGGGCGACCTGGCAGACCTGGTGGGCGTGGATCGCGCTGTGGTGCTGGGTGCGGTGGCGCTGGTCTGCATTGGCGTCATCGGCCTGGGCGTCGTGGAGGCGCGGGAGGATGAGACCCTCCGGGCCAAGCGTCAGGAGCACGCCAACCGTAAATACGCCAAGAGCTGGCTGGCCCTGTGCCTGCCCATCGCCTACTGTCTGCTGGACGCCGCCGGCACCTTTGCCGACAGCCTGGTGCTGGAGACCCTCAATGAGGATTCCGCCAACGTGGCCTACGAGCTGACCTTCCTGGCTGCCGGTGTGATCTGTCTGATCTACCTGCTGGCGCGGCGGGAGAAGTTCTTCGTCCGTCAGGAGGCACCCAAATACGTGGCCGCCTGCTTTGAGACCGTGGGCCAGCTATTCTATATCTACGCGCTGGCCGATGAGGAGCATGTGGCCCTGTCCGCCCCCATCATTTCCGCCTATTGTGTGGCCTCGGTGCTGTGGAGCCGTCTGTTCCTGCGGGAGAAGCTGTCCTGGAAGCACTACGCCATGATCCTGCTGGTGGTAGCAGGCATCATCATTCTGGGTGTGTACGATATATAATAACGTCAAAAGGGGCGGACAGCTTGTCCGCCCCTTTAGTCCTTAGCTTTCTACAAAATCAGATCAGCACCAGCGCATCGTTCCGGACGGCGGCGGTGCAGGACCGGCGGGGCCGCTCCGACAGCAGATCGGCAGACAGCGGCGCTTCCAGCTCCGTCTGCATCAGTCGGCGCAGCTCCCGGGCTCCGCTTTTTTTGCCCAGCGCCCGCCGAGCCAGCCAGGAGGCCGTCTCCGGCGCGATCTGCAAGCTCAGACCGGCCCGTTCCGCCCGTTCCTGCAGGGCGCGGAGGGAATTTTCCGCGATTCTGGACAGCGCCGCCTCGTCCAGGGGCGAAAAGACCGCGATGCAGTCGATACGCCCGAGAAATTCCGGTGGAAAGCGCTCCCGCAGGGCGTTCATGGTCACGTCCCCGGCACTGCGTCCAAAGCCCAGACCGCCTTTTCCCGCGTTTTCGCTGCCCAAATTGGAGGTCATGACCAGGATGGTGTTGCGGAAATCCACCAGCCGCCCGCAGGAGTCCGTCAGCCGCCCGTCCTCCATGATCTGCAGCAGCAGACCGCAGATGTCCCGGTGGGCCTTTTCCAGCTCGTCCAGAAGCACCAGGGAATAGGGCCTGCGCCGCACCCGTTCCGACAGCTCGCCGCCCTCGTCGTGGCCCACATAGCCCGGCGGCGCGCCAATGAGCCGGGAGACGGAGAATTTTTCCATATATTCGGACATATCAATGCGGATCATGGCCTCCTCGCTGCCGTAAACCGCCTGGGAAAGGGCCTTGCACAGCTCCGTCTTTCCCACCCCCGTGGGGCCGAGAAAGAGCATGGCGGCAGCAGGACGTTTCGGCTCTGCCAGGCCCGAACGTCCGCGCCGCACGGCATCGGCCGCCGCACGGATCGCCTGCTCCTGGCCGATGACCCGTGCCGACAGGGTCTGCTCCAGACTGAGCAGCCGCTCCTTTTCCGTCAGGCTGACGGTGCCCACGGGGATGCCCGTCCGGTTGGAGACGGCGGCGGCGATGTCCTTTGCCGTCACGGCGCGGGACTTGACCGCCGGCAGCCTGCGCAGCTTGTCCCGCAGCAGGGCCGCCTGCTCGTATTTTCCGCTGCGCACCGCCTCCTGCAGCGCCTCCTCCGTCCGCTGGCTCTCGTCCGGCGGCGAACCCAGCGCCCGGGTCATATTGGCCCTTGCCGCGCCCTCGTCCAGCAGATCCAGGGCCTTGTCCGGCAGAAATTTGTCCGTCAGATAGCGGCAGGACAGCTCCACGGCGGCGTGGACGGCCTCGGCGCTGATGCGCAGATGGTGATGGGCCTCCAGCGCCGGCGTCAGGCCCTCCAGGATGCGCTCTGTCTCCGCCCGGGTAGGCTCCCGCACCTGGACCGCCCGGAACCGCCGCTCCAGCGCCGCGTCCTTTTCGATGAATTTCCGGTATTCGTTCAGCGTCGTCGCGCCGATGAGCTGGACCTCGCCCCGGCCCAGCGCGGGCTTGAGCAGATTGGCCGCGTCGATGGCGCCCTCGGCAGCACCCGCGCCGATGAGGGTGTGCATCTCGTCGATGAACAAAATGACGTTCTGCAGCCGCCGCACCTCCGTCAGAATGTCGCGGATGCGCTCCTCAAATTCGCCCCGGTATTTGGTTCCGGCGATGACGCTGGCCATGTCCAGGGCATAGAGCCGCTTGCCCCGCAGAGCCTCCGGTACCCGGCCCGCGGCGATATACTGGGCCACGCCCTCGACGATGGCGGTCTTTCCCACACCCGGCTCACCGATGAGGGCGGGATTGTTTTTCTGCCTGCGGGAGAGGATCTGCAGGACAGTCTCGATCTCCCGCTGCCTGCCGATGATCGGCTCAGCACGGTCCGCCCGTTCCACCAGATCCACGCCGAATTGCTCCAAAAGTCGGGAATTTTGCATCGTTTGCTCCTTTCGGGCGTACTGGCCCTCATGCAGATTGGTAAACAGCAGATCCGTGTTGACGGCGCAGCCGGTCAGCATACGGAAGGCGCCGCTGTGTTGGTCCCGCAGCATGGCGAGAAGAAGAGCCTCGGGCGTCGGCGGCAAGGACTCCCTGGCAGCCAGCGTCAGGGCGCGCTTTGCCCGGACCGTCAGCCCCTGTGGCAGGACGGACAGCCGCCCGCCGCGGCCCCGGAGGATCAGCAGCCGGCCCATCAGCTCCTGGGCCGAAAGGCCCTGCCATTGAAGCTGACGGCAGGCAGCGCACCGGGGTGTCATGGCGATGGCCAGCAGCAGATGCTCCGTGCCCACATAGCTGTGTCCCAAGACGCAGGACAGGCTCCACGCCTGCCGAAGCACCCGGTTCAACTGCTCGCTCTGCTTTGCCACGGACATCCTCCCCTTCCATTTGTTCACTTCACGAGTGTTGACCGTTCAAAGAAATTCTATACTGTCGAATTTTTTGCCTTTTCTTTGTTTTTCCATTGCAATTTCTTTTTTTTATGGTAGAATAACCGCAGGCGGTTATTCACTGATCGCCATTTTCCTCTCCGGCTGCGCCGGCAACCGGAAAATATGGCTGCTTTATACCATTCCGCCTGCGGCTTCATGGTATATTGAACAAAGAATCCAATACTGACAGGAGGCAAAATCATGGCTTATTACATCACCGACGCCTGCGTGAAGTGCGGCACCTGCGCCGATACCTGCCCCCTCGGCATCATCTCCGAGGGCGACGACAAGTATGTCATCGACGCCGACCAGTGTGTGGAGTGCGGCTCCTGCGCCGCTGCCTGCCCGCTGGAAGCTATCGAGCAGCAGTAAAAAACGGACGCGCCGCAGCTCCTCAAGGCATGTCAATGAAAGGCGGCTCTGCCGCCGGGGACGGAAACCGCCGGAACACGGCGCTTCCGTTCGGACATGACGGGACGGGGAACTGCGGCGCGTCTGTTTTTTGCCGAAAAAACGATGGAAGAGACACTTTTTAACGGCGTCGTCATGGTCCAGCCCGACGGCGGCTTCCGTCTGGGCACGGATTCCATGCTGCTCTCGCGCTTCCTGACCCTGCCGAAAAACGCCGTGGTGGCCGATCTCGGCTCCGGCTGCGGCACCCTGGGGCTGCTGCTGTGCGCCCGGGAGACAACCTGCCGGGTAATGGGCCTGGAGCTGGACGAGCAGGCCCACGCTCTGGCCCTGCGGAATATTGCCCGCAACGGTCTGGAAGGCCGTCTGGAAAGCTGCTGCGGCGACGTGCGCCAAATTCGGGAGCTTTGGCCGGCAGGCAGCGTCTCCTGCGTTATCTCCAACCCGCCCTATTTCCCCGAACACAGCGGCAAGGTCAGCGCCCGGCATCCCACAGCCCGCAGCGAGACCACCTTGCCGCTGGCGGATCTCTGCGCCGCCGCGGCCTATCTGCTGCCCCACGGCGGACGCTTTGCCCTGGTTCACAGGCCGGAGCGGCTGTGCGACCTTTTCTGTGCCCTGCGCAACAGCGCTCTGGAGCCGAAGCGCCTGCAATTCGTCCGCCACACGGCCCGTTCGCCTGTCAGCCTGGTTTTGATCGAGAGCCGCCGCGGCGGACGACCCGGCCTGCACTATGAGCCGGATTTCATTGAATTTACCCCCGACGGCATGGAGACCGACGACTACCGCGCCGCCTACGGGAGAAAGGAGCCGTCATGCCCGGAACCCTGACCCTGGTCCCCACGCCCATCGGAAACCTCTCCGATATTTCGCCCCGCTGCCGGGAGGCTCTGGCAGAGGCCGATTTCATCGCCGCCGAGGACACCCGTGTGACCCTGAAGCTCCTGAATCACCTGGGCCTGAAAAAGCCTCTGGTCAGCTACTATGAGCACAACAAGGAATTCAGCGGGAAAAAGATTTTGGAGCGCATCCTGGCGGGGGAAAACTGCGCCCAGGTGTCCGACGCCGGTTCTCCGGCCATTTCCGACCCGGGGGAGGATCTGGTGCGGCTTTGCGCGGAGCACGGCGTCACCGTCACGGCCATTCCCGGACCCTGCGCCGCCATCACCGCCCTGAGCATCTCCGCCCTGCCCACGGGCCGCTTTACCTTTGAGGGCTTTTTGTCCACCAATAAGAAAAACCGCGCCGCCCATCTGCAGTCTCTTGCGGGCGAAACGCGGACCATGATTTTTTACGAAGCGCCCCACAAGCTGGAGGCGACGCTGAAGGATCTGCTGGAAGCCTTCGGGCCGGACCGGCGGATCTCCCTCTGCCGGGAGCTGACCAAGCTCCACGAGGAGGTTTTGCGCATGACCCTGCGTGAGGCGGCAGACCTCTATACCCGGCAGCCGCCACGGGGCGAATACGTCCTCATCGTGGAGGGCGCGGCAGAAATAAAGACGCCGCAGCCGTCCCTGGAGGAGGCTCTTTCACGGGTGTTTGAGCTGATGGAAAGCGGCCTGACCAGAAAGGACGCCGTCCGCCAGGTCTCCGGCGAAACCGGCCTGCCCAAAAACGCCCTCTATGAGGCATCAGTCAAATAAACGGAACACAGTTCCGGCAAGCGATCCATAGGGCATGCCGACCCCGGCATGCCCGCAGCGTGTCAAAAAAGTCCCTTGGCCCCCTCTGACGAGGGGGCTGTCACGGCATC
>CAMFZO010000046.1 GCA_946006895.1 uncultured Clostridia bacterium
CAATATTTTTTTGGGACAGCAGCGCGGCAGGAACCCCCTTCCCGGCAACGCGTTGATAACGCAGCACGGGCTGCCGTGAGGGAAAGCACAGCAGCCCGTGATTGATAAGATGGTCTTATTTGTTGAAGATCTTGAAGATCTCGTCGATGTCGTCGATCCCGGCGGCAGGGTCGGTGGGGATGGGCTCCGACGTTCTGGCCGCACCGGCAGAGGAATAGATGCCCTTGGTCTCAGGCTTTTTCTTCTCGTCGAAGCCGGTGGCGATGACGGTCACGCGCATCTCGTCCTCGAAGTCCTCGGAGAAGGTCGCGCCGAAGATAATGTTGGCTTCGGGGTTGGCGGCCTCCATGACGATATTGGCAGCCGTCTCCACGTCGTCCAGGCCCAGGTCTGCAGAGCCGGTCACATTGATCAGGACGCCCGTAGCGCCGTTGATGGAGGTCTCCAGCAGAGGGCTTGCCACTGCCGCCATAGCAGCCTGCTCAGCCTTTTCCCGACCGGAGGCAGTGCCGACGCCCATATGGGCACGGCCGGCATTCTTCATGATGGAGGAAACGTCGGCGAAGTCCAGATTGATGATGACACGGTCGGAGTAGCCCACCAGCTCGGAAATGGAGCTGACAGCCTGCTTCAGAACGTCGTCGGCAATGGCGAAAGCGTTGGCAAAGGTGATCTTCTGGTCGGTGACGTATTTCAGGCGGTCGTTGGGGATGATGATGAGGGAGTCGACCTTGTCGCTGAGGGCGGCAATACCGGCCTCCGCCTGCTTCATACGGTTGGCGCCTTCAAACTTGAAGGGCTTGGTGACGACGCCGACGGTGAGGATGCCGGCCTCGTGGGCCAAATCCGCGATGATGGGTGCCGCGCCGGTACCGGTGCCGCCGCCCATACCGGCGGTGATAAAGACCATGTCGGTGCCTTCCAGGACCTTGGAGATGGCAGCTCTGCTCTCCTCGGCGGATTTCTTGCCGATTTCGGGCTTGGAGCCGGCACCCATGCCGCCGGTCAGCTTCTCGCCGATCTGCAGCTTGTTTTCACACTTGGACTTATTCAAGTCCTGACGGTCCGTATTGATGACGATGAAATCCACACCGCTGATATTGCTGTCGATCATGCGGTTAACAACATTGTTGCCCGCGCCGCCAACGCCGATGACTTTAATATTTACAACCTTTTCTGCGTAAACTTCGGACATTATAAATCTCCTCCTATGTATACTGAAGAATCTGGGGATATGATATGCAGATTTATACTTTTTTATTTTACCTTGATTTTTCTCTGAGGTCAATAGAATTTCTCATTTTTCCCAAAAATATTTACATTATTTCCGAATATATCACTCATCCGGCATGACATGGGCCTCGTTTCCGCTGTCAAAGGTCAGGTCAATGGTGCCTGTTACGTAGGATTTTTGCTCCGCGACCACGATCTTCAGAAACTCCAGCTTATAGTCCATCTGGTCCGTGGTGCCCAGTTTTACATTGAATCGGTCGCCGTACCACAGGGAAATATTGTAGGCAGACGGAACGCTCACCGAGGCGACCTGTTTGGAAAGCTCCGCGTTTTCGATCTCCTGCAGGGTCAGCGTCAGGGCCTCCAGCGTTCCCTGGGTGCCCTCTGTGCCGGCAAGGCTCACCGTTTCACCGATGACCGGCGGCGCAATCTGCGGCTCGAGGATCTGAATATAGTCCCCCGCCTCCTGCTCTGAGATCTCCTGCGTCGCCTTTCCCGCAGCGGTGATGAGGTACAGGCTGCCGCTGGTCGAACGGATGCAGTAGTTGGTCTCATGCTCTGTCACTGTCAGGACCACCGTGTCCGGCAGACTGCGGGTGACGCGAACCGTCTTGATATAGGGCAGACGGGCAATGATGTTCCCCGCAATCTCTCCGCGGGAGAGGGTAAGAAGATTGTCGCCGTCAGCAATGCCTGCCGCCGCAACGATCTCCTCAGAGGCGTAGTAGCGGTTGCCCCGGACCTGCACATCCCGGACGCGGAAGAAAAGGATCATGCTGAGGACCACCGCCACGACAATGCCCGCCATGATTAATATTCGCTTCCAGGTATCCGGGCTGATGCGGCGGTGCTTGCTCTGCTTGGCCTGACGGGTCTGCTTGTCGCTGATCTCGTTGAGCCGCTGTCGCTCTTTCTTTTCCTCACGGCGGCGCTGTGCTTCCTTGGCGGCGCGGGAATCCCGGGCTTTTTTCTCTTCACGGCGGCGTTTTGCCTCCCGTGCAGCCTGTTCCTGCCGCTCCAGACGGCGCTGCTCCGTTTCCTGCGCCTCTGCGGCAAGGCGTTCCGCACGGCGTTGCTGTGCAAGTCTGGCAGCCGGGGAATTGTGCCGCTTCTTTGCACCTCCGGTTTTCTTTCTGTTCTCACGTTCCATAGCTGTGTTCCTTACTGTATAATGATCTGCGCTCCGCAGGCCCGTAGGTTTTCCGCAAAGGCTTCGTAGCCCCGCTCCATGTGCTCCGTCGCGTCGATACGGCTCTCGCCCTCGGCAGCCAGTGCCGCAATGACCATGGCCGCGCCGCCCCGCAGGTCTGTTGCGGTGACGTGGGCGCCGTGGAGCGTCTCCACGCCCTCAACGATGGCTTGCGCTCCCACGGCGCGGATCTTCGCGCCCATGGCGCACAGGGCGGGCACATGACGAAAACGGTCGGAAAATATTGCTTCTTCAAAGATACTGACGCCCCGTGCTTTGGCCAGGGCCGCCATGACCGGGGCCTGAGCATCCGTCGGAAATCCGTCGTAGGGCGCGGTGCGAATAGGGCTGACCGCCCGGAGCGGCCCTGCCTGCAGGCACATACCCGTCTTCGTCTCCCCGATATGGCATCCCGCCCTTCTCAGAACCTCCGTCACCGCCGTCAGATGGCATGGCAGGGCGTTTTGCAGAACCACACTGCCGCCGGTGGCAGCCGCCGCCGCCAGATAAGTTGCGGTCTCCATGCGGTCCGGCATGACGGTGTATTCCCCGCCGTGAAGCGGCCTTCCGCCGCGAATCCGCAGGACAGAGGTGCCCGCGCCGCGTATCTCAGCGCCGCAGGTATTCAAAAAACCGATCAAATCACCGATCTCCGGCTCTCTTGCCGCGTTACAGAGGATCATCTCCCCCTCGCAGGCAAGGGCCGCCAGAATCAGGTTCTCCGTTGCTCCCACGCTGGGAAAGGGCAGCGCGAAAGTGCCGCCTTTGAGCTTTTCCACTCGGCAGATCAGCTCGCCGTCAACCTCGGCGCACTGCGCGCCCAAATGGCGCAGCCCCATCAAGTGCAGGTCAATGGGCCGCTGTCCCAGGACACAGCCGCCGGGATGGGACAGTCGTGCCTGACCGAACCGGGCCAAAAGCGCGCCCAGAAACAAGATTGCCGCCCGCATTTTCTTCATCAGCCCTGCGCTGATCTCAGCGCTGCCGGCCGGATATGTATCCACCGTTATCGTGTCGCCCCGCTGCTCCATCCGGCAGCCCAAGGACCGCAGGATGTCCAGCGCAGAAGCCACGTCGGAAATGTTCGGGCAATTGTGCAGGCGGTAGACACCGCCGCTGACCAGTGTTGCCGCCAGAATCGGCAGCACGCTGTTTTTCGCGCCGTGAATGGAGATCTCGCCGCAAAGCGGCTTTCCTCCGTAGATTTGATAGGTTCCCATGGGCAAACCTCCGTATCGGAAATTTGCCCCATCCTATGCGTTTTTGTGGATTATTGTGCCTTGCTCATCTCCACTAAAATGCGGTAGATGCGCTCTGCGGAGTCAATGACCGCCATTTCCCGCAGCGCAGACCGCATTTTCAGGCAGCGCTCCCTGTCCTCCAGCAGCTCCTTGGCGGTCCGGTATAAGACCTCGCCGTCGCAGTCGCACTCCCGCAGCACCACGGCAGCACCCCGCTGCTCCAGGATGCGCGCATTTTTCTCCTGATGGTTGTTGGTCACGTTGGGGGACGGAACGATAATGGACGGCGTTCCCGCCGCCGCGATCTCGTTCAGCGTCGAAGCGCCGGCGCGGCTGATGAACAGGTCCGCAGCCGCCATGACCGTAGGCATATTGTAAATATATTCCTGCATCCGGATCAGGGGATGGGCGCTCAAGTCCACGCCCTGCTGCGCCACATACTCGGGCATCCAGCGCCAGCCAAAGGAACCTGTTGCGTGGATGTGGTGGTAGCGGTCCTCCACGCTCTCCAGCTTCATGAATTGGGCGATTTTTTTGTTCATCTCCCGTGCGCCCAGGCTGCCCCAGGCGGAGACGATGAGAGGCTTGTCGTCCAGGCCCAGGGCCTTTCGTGCGTCCTCCCGTTTGGTAAAGACAAATTCCTCCCGCACCGGCATACCGACGGGGATGACCCGTTCGGCGTTTTTGTATTCCTTGCGGCTCTCGGCAAAGCTGACCAGTATTTTATCTACTTTATCACAAACCAGCCGCGTTGCCAAGCCCGGAACCGCGTTTGCCTCGTGGAGGGCGGTGGGGATGCCGTTTTTGACGCCCTGACGCAAAATCGGATAGCTGGCATAGCCGCCGGTACCCAGGATTACGTCGGGCCGAAATTCCTTAATGACGCGATCCGCCCGCCGCAGAGCGCGACGGATAATAAAGACCGCCTTGGCGTTGTGCCACAGGGCCGAGGGCGTCAGGCTGCGCAGATAGTTGGAAATATGGACTGTTTCGATGGCAAAGCCCTCCCGGGGCACCAGTTCCGTCTCCATGCCGTCGTCAGCGCCGACAAACAGGATCTCGCTGTTGGGCTTGCGCTCCTTCAGTATTTTTGCAACAGCAATGGCGGGGTTGATGTGGCCTCCTGTTCCGCCGCAGGTGAAGATGACTCTCATGGATACTCTCCTTTATTTCGGACTTTGCGAGATACTCCGGGAAATGTTGAGCACGATGCCGCACTCTGCAAGCTGCATGATGAGCGCCGTCCCTCCCGAGGAAAAAAACGGCAGTGAAATGCCTGTGGAGGGCAAAAGATTGGTCACCACCGCCACGTTGAGCACCACCTGGATGGCCAGCAGGGTCGTCAGCCCCGTGGCAAGGAGCATGGAAAAGCGGTCACGTGCGTGAAGCGCGATCCAGAAGCCCCGGATGATGAGCAGGGCAAAGAGCAGCAGCACCGCCATGGCCCCCAAGAAGCCCAACTCCTCACAGAGGATGGCAAAAATGTAGTCGTTGTGTTCCTCCGGCAGGTAGAGGTATTTCTGTCGGCTCTTTCCGAAGCCCAGCCCTAAAAGTCCGCCGCTGCCGATGGCGTATTCCGACTGTAAGATCTGCAGACCCGTGTCCAGGGGGTCTGCCTCGGGATCCTGCCAGGCGGTGATGCGGTCGGAGGTGTAGCCGCCGCTCAAAAGCAAAAACAGCAGTCCCGCCGCGCCGATAACGGCAACGGTGATCAGGTATTTTCGGTTGATCCCGCCCACGGCCATCATACAAAAGCAAAGGGCGGCGATGATAATAATGGCGGAAAAATGCGGCTCAAAAACCAGCAGCGCCACGATGACCGCCAGCAGCATCCCGCAGAGGAAAAAGGTTCGCAGGGATTTGATGTCCTTCTGCCGTTTTGTCATTAGACGTGACAGAGAGACGATCAGGGAAAATTTTGCGATCTCAGAGGGCTGAAACTGGGTGAAGCCGAAGTTGATCCAGCGGGTCGCGCCGTTGACGTTGGTTCCGAACAGCAGCACTGCCAGCAGCAGCAGCACCGTCACGGCATAGATCATGCCGGAGGTCTTTTCAAACCAGGCATAGGGCACCCGGCTCATGCCCAGCAGGACGCCGATGCCCGCCACGGCAAACACCGACTGGCTGATGAAATAGCTGGCGGAATTCCCAGTGAGATAGTAGGCACGGGCGTAGCTGGCGGAAAACAGGACAATCAGACCGACGCCCACCAGCAGCAGCGTCAGCAGCAGATACGGCAGGTCCAGCACGCCCAGATCTTTTCGTAAATTGGCTCTCTTTCGTGTTGCCGTTTCCTTTGGCAACGCCGCACCTCCCCTTGCTTCCTGCCGGACAGTAACTCCGCCCGGGCCATGGCTCAAAACAGAAAAGATCTATCTATATACTTTTAAAACCAGATGCGAACACCGAGCCATGCGACAACGCACATGAGCACGGTCACAAGGACGAATACCGTCCAGATCTTCTTCTCCGACCAGCCGCACATCTCAAAATGATGATGGATAGGCGCCATTTTGAAAATGCGCTTGCCGTGGGTCAGCTTGAAATAGCCCACCTGCAAAATGTCCGAGAGGGTTTCGACGATGTAGACCAGACCCACCAGCAGCAGCACCAGGGGCATATCCAGGGCAAAGGCCATGCCGACCACCGCGCCGCCCAAAAACAGAGAGCCGGTGTCGCCCATAAAGACCTTGGCCGGGTAAAAATTATAGCACAAAAAGCCGCCCAGGCCGCCCAGCAGCGCCGCCGGGAACGAGGCAAGGCCCCGATGGGCCGTGGTCTGGGAAAGGGCGACCACCGTGAAAAAGAGCATGACCGGCATGGTAACGCCGCTGGCCAGGCCGTCGATGCCGTCGGTCAGATTGACCGCGTTGACACAGCCGACGATGGCAAACATGGCAACCGCCAGATACAAAAGCTCCGGCACATGGGCCACAGGCTCCTTGACAAAGGGGATATACAGGTCGTATTTCAGCGCCCCGGTAAAGTGCATGGCCGCCAGGAAAACAGCCGCCGCCAGCACCTGAAGCAGGAGCTTCTGCACCCCGGTCAGGCCCAGATTGCGTTTCTTTTTGACCTTGATAAAATCATCGTAAAAGCCGATCAGGCCGAACATAACCGCAAGAGCCAGCACCAGAAGATGGGAATAGTCACCGCTTTGCATGGCCTCCCAGCCGGTGACGATGCACAAAAGCGACGCGGCAATGAACATCAGGCCGCCCATGGTAGGCGTACCGGCCTTGCCGTTGTGCCATTTCGGCCCCACCTCGCGGATGGACTGTCCCGCTTTCAGCGCGCGCAAGGCGGGTATCAGAATCTTTCCAAGGATCAAAGCGATTAAGAATCCTCCAACAACTGAGATGATTGCCATAATCGGTGCTTTATCCATGCTGTGTTCCTCCGTCATTCATATCCAGTAATCGGAGCACGCGCTCCATTTTCATGCCACGGCTGCCTTTGACCAGCAGATTGTCTCCGGCGCGCAGCTCTGCCTTCAGTGCCTGCGCCAGTTCCTCATGACTTTCAAAGTATTTCGCGTTTTTCATGCCCGCGTCCAGTGCGCCGCGGACGGTCTGTTCGCTGTTGGCACCGTAGGCGAAAAGAACGTCCGCCGTCTGCGCCGCCAGGGTGCCGACCCGGTAGTGAGCCTGCGGCGCGAGAGGCCCCAGCTCCAGCATACCGCCCAGGGCGGCGAGCTTTCTTCCGGGATAGCTTCCCAATACGCCAAAGGCAGCCTCCATGGACTCCGGCCCGGCGTTATAGCAATCCTCTATGATCTTTACGCCGCGGCAGTCGTAAATATGCTGCCGCATACCCGTGTTGCGGAAGCCCGCCAGACCGCTTTCGATCCGCTCGGGCGCCACGCCGCATTTCAGGCCCACGGTGATGGCTGCCAGGGCGTTAAGGATATTGTGCTCTCCCACCGCCGGCAGGGTGATCTCCATGGACGTGCCAAACGCGTCGGCGGTAAAATGCGTTGTGTCATTTTTCGTGGTGATATTTTTCGCCCGGACGTCATTTATTTCACCCAGGCCGAAGGTCACCGCGTGGTATCGCTCCGCCACGGAAGAAAGCAGGTCGTTGTCGCCGTTGAACACGGCAAGGCCGCCAGGACGCAGGCCCTCCAGAATTTCGAGCTTTGCCTGTAAAATGCCCTCCCGGGAGCTGAGGTTCTCCATGTGCATGGTGCCGATATTGGTGATGACGGCGATGTCCGGCTGGGCAATGCGCGTCAGCAGGGAGATTTCCCCGAAGTGGTTCATGCCCATCTCCAGAACCGCCGCCTCGTCAGCCCGGTCCAGATGCAGGACCGTCACCGGCAGGCCCAGGCCGTTGTTGAAATTCTCCGGTGTCTTTTGGGTGCGGCAGGTAGTGCTCAGCACAGCCGCGATCATTTCCTTGGTGGTGGTCTTTCCGACGCTGCCCGTGACGCCCACCACCCGCAGGCCCAGACTCTCCCGGTAACCCCGGGCGATGTCCTGCAGCGCGGCGACCGTGTCGCTTACGTTGATCGCCGGAATATCCTCCCGGACAGGCTCACTCACCAGCACCGCCGCCGCGCCTTTATCCAGCGCGTCGGGGATAAAATCATGGCCGTTGCGCGCACCGGTGACGGCGACGAACAGCTCTCCCGGTCGGAGCTTTCTGCTGTCAAAATTCGCGCCGCAGAAGCTCACTTCCGCAAAGGCCGGCGCGACCGTACCGCCGCACCATAGGGCAGCCTGTTTCAAAGAGATGTTTCCGTTTCCCATAAAGCCGAGGCAACCTCCTCGCGTTCATCTAAATGCGTTTTTTCCCTGCCGAGGATCTGATAGGTCTCATGGCCCTTCCCCGCCAGAACGATGATGTCGTCCTTTTTTGCCTCCGCCATGGCAAGGCGGATGGCCTTGCGGCGGTTTTC
Organism: uncultured Clostridia bacterium; assembly: GCA_946006895.1. Classification (GTDB taxonomy): domain Bacteria; phylum Bacillota; class Clostridia; order Oscillospirales; family Oscillospiraceae; genus JAZOXB01. Next base: position 8,564 of record CAMFZO010000046.1, read on the forward strand.
CTCCACAATGTAGGGGGTTTTCGTATTCGTCATGCCGGCAAGGATCTCGTCGATAAT
>CAMFZO010000047.1 GCA_946006895.1 uncultured Clostridia bacterium
GACCTCTTGAATGCCATTCAAGCGCTCTCCCAGCTGAGCTATACCCCCATATATGAAGTTCTTGAAATTGGCTTGCCAATTTTAAGAACTTTTTTATAATATATTGAATGCGGATATCGGAAAAAGTGGTGGAAATGAGTACGATTCCGGCGAGAAATTAACTTTGTTAATTTAAGCCGACATCGCACGGAGTGCGATGGAGGCCGCCGAAAAATTTTGCGAAGCCGGGGTTGTTTAGCTGATGACTTGCGCTCCCAGCTGAGCTATACCCCCATGCTTTGCGCTATTTCCTTAGCGCAGAGATATTATAACAGATAGATTCACAAAATGCAACACTTTTTTTGAAAAAACTTAAATAATGTTTTTCGTGGTTTGATTGAATACTTTAGGAGATATTTTCGATGATTCATCATGTGTTACTTCAGATTTCGGCGTTACAAGCTTACAAAATAACGCGCCAGGCGTCGATCAGGCGCTCCAGCGACCAGGCGGCGTTGGCGGGGCTGGAGGAGGGAAGCAGAATCGCCTGCCTGCCCAGGACCGGTTCGTTATATCGCCGGTAGTATTTCAGCGAGGCCGCGCCGTTGCAGTAAATGCGCTCGATTGGCGCGCTTTTCAGAATAACGCGCAGATCGTTGGGCACGACGTCGCGAATGCTGCTGTCGGAGGAGCCTTCAATGGAGCAGCTTCCGATGGAATCCCAGAGGGCGAAATGATTGTCGAGGATCAGCTCGGTCTTTTCTTCTATCGTTTGCGGGACGGCGTACCCGGTCAGCGCCGCCATGATCTTCCAGAAGCGGTTCTGCGGATGGCCGTAAAAGAACCGGGATTCCCTGGACTTGACGGACGGGAAGGAGCCGAGAATCAAAACCCTTGACTGCTCGTTATATAGCGGCGGGAAAGGATGAACCTGCACCATAATCAAACCTTCTTTCCATCCGGCATTTTAACCCGACCGCGGCTTTCTGTCAATGCTTCTGCGCAAAACGCGGCGGACCCAGCGAAAATCATAGGGCGAAAGAGCTTGAGAAAGCAGATAAAGAGCGGAGAGGAGCAGGAGAAAGATCGCGCTTTTCAGTATTGCGTGGGAGGGGAGCGCGGAAGCGGGTAACAGCGCAAGCAGCGCACACACCGGCGGCAGTAGAAGATCCCGCACGCCCGGGTGGCAATCGCTGGACCGCAGCAGCCGCCGCAAGCTCAGAAACAGGTTGACCGCGTGGGACACAACAAAGCTGAACAGGTAACCACTGATGCCCCAGCGCGGCAGGAGAACAAAGAGAAAAACCACGTCCAGCAGGGAGGTCAGGGTGTTGATGCGGACGCAGCTCACCTGTTCCGCCAGACCCTTCAGCATCCCGTCGGTGATGGCGTCGAGATAGAGCATGATGACCACGGGAGCAAAGCAGCGCAGGAAATAGCCCGCTTCCTCGCTGCCGTAGATGGTTCGGCCCAGGGGATAGGCGTTGAGAAAGAGAAGCCCTGCCACGGCGCAGGCGAATACCATAGTCAGCCGCAGACATTTTTCCGAAAGGTCGGCGATACGCAGACGTCTGCCCATGGCGCGGCTCCGGGAAAGCTCTGGTACCAGGAGGTCGGAGACGGAGTAGAGGATCGCGGCAGGGAACATCATGATGGGAAAAACCATGGCGTGAATGGTGCCGTAGCTTGCCATGGCTGCCTCTGAGGAGCCGGAGAAGCGGGCCAGCCCAAAAGGGATCAGAAGCTGCTCTGCGGAATTCAGCCCGGCCCGTAAAAGGTCATTGAGGGCGATGGGAACGCAGAGCCGAAGCAGCCGTCGATCCATGGCGGATCGGCTGCCCTTGGGTGCGGTGTGCCGCATATCTCTGCGATATATGAAATACAGAAGAAATAAGTCAAAAACCGTGCTCAGACTGCTGCCCAGGGTGATGGCAAGGCAGGCCCACGACAGGTCATTGCCAGCCCAGGTCAGGAGAAGGACCGCCGTGAGCAGCACGGAAAGGAGCCGTTCGGCGATCTCGGTGGCGACCAGACGGCGGATATGGGAGCAGGCAGTGAAATACCCCGTCATAATGCTGCAAAGGCAGCAAAAGGGGAGCGTAAGGCCCATGACGCGAAGGGAGGCAGCGGCGCGGATGTCATGCAGAAGCACGTCCGCAATGGGACCTGCCAGAAAAAAGAGAATGACACCGGTCAGAGAACTGACCAGAAGTCCGCCCCGCAGACAGGTGGAGACTGCCAGTCGGACGCCGCCGAGACGCCGGTGCCCGAATTCCTCCGCCGCCAGGCACATGGAGGCGATACGAATACCGCCGGTGCCTGCCAGAATAGCAAAAACGCCGACGGTAGAGATGAGCTGCAGCAGACCCAGTCCGGCGGCACCGATGCGTTCCGTCAGAAAGACGTTGAAGCAGATGGAGATCAGCCGGAGCAGGAGGTTGGAGGCGGTCAGCAGCAGTGCACCGCCTAAAATCGAACTTTTTTGCGTCAAAGGATCACCCCTTGACACTATATGAAAAGACAGCCGCAGGAATGACTGCGGCTGCAAAACAGAACTACGGCAGAGGTGGCGCTACGGGAAAAAGGGCCGATGGCAGGGCTTGCCGTTCAGTCCGACGAAAATCAGGTTGTCACCCTCGTAGCAGAGCTTGAGGGAGAAGAAAGGAGCCTTGTCCTCCATCAGCCGCAGGAAGATCCGGTCGCCCTCCCACTGGGGGAGCTTGGAAAACTTCGACTTGGGTATCCACTCCAGAACGCCCTCGTTGCAGTCGCGCAGGACGCCGTCAAAAGCCGTGGCGTGGAAAAGGTGCATATATTCGCCCTCCCAGCGGTCGGAGACGAAGGTGACGATGCCGCAGTAGCGCCAATCGGTCAGGATCAGGCCGGTCTCCTCCCGAACCTCCCGGAGCAGGCAGTCCTCGGGGCTTTCGTTTTCCTCAAATTTTCCGCCGATGCCGATCCATTTGTCGCGATTGAGGTCGTTTTCCTTTTTTACACGGTGCAGCAGCAGGTAGCAGCCGTCCCGCTCGATATAGCAAAGGGTCGTGTTTTTCATATGGTAAGCTCCCGGAAGATCAACTCGTCATAGCCTGTTTCCACGTCGTATTCCGTGCCGATCTGCCAGCCGTCCAGGATGCCGATGACCAGTTCGCAGGTGGTATTGATGATGCAGCCCTCCACCAGATGGCCGCCGACGGTGGAAAGGTCCTCCCTGGACAGGGCGATGTGGAGATGACAGCGGACTGTGCTGACCGTGCCGTTGAGGGATACGATCTCGCAGGGCTCGTTGATCTGCCGCAGGGTCACGCCGCTTGCGTCACGGACCACGCCCTTACTGATACAGCCGACGGCGGATAAGACTACCCCGGCGGATATGTTATGCTCTTTTGCCAGGTCACAGACGGCGCGCAGCAGATCGTCGCCCTGATGCAGGCGCTTGCAGATGGTCCTCATAGCAGTACCTCCAAAAAACGGGACCGCGATGCAGTCCCGTAAGAATCATACTAAAATCGGATAAAAAGGTTTCAAACCTTTTTATAGCGCCGAAGGCGCGTCAGATTCTGCATGATAAGCGCCCGCAGGCGCTATGCAAGCGAGCAACCGCCGCTTGCGGCGGCACTTAGCGAGTCGCAGACGGCACAGCGTGTGTTAGCACGATGTGAGTGTGCGCAGCACACGGGATTCTTGATTAAACTTTTTCATCAAGAATCAGTATGAGAATATCGCAGAATAAAGTATAGAAAATGGCCTGCTGCAAAAATCTTGCAGCAGGCCGTTTTCTAACTGATAGATGCACCGCGCCGGTGGTTATGATTTTGCTTTCTTCGATGGAAAACCCGGGCCTACGGCGTCTCCGAACTCTCCGTCGGGGCGGTAGTGGGTTCTGTCGTCGGCTCCGCGGTGGGTTCCGTCGTCGGCTCCGTGGTGGGCGCGGCGGTGGATTCCGTGGGCGGCTCTGTCGGCTCGGTGCTCTCTGTGGGCGAGGTGCTTTCGGTGCTCTCGTCCACCCAGTGGGCGATTTCACGGTCGCGCTTGTCGTAGCTGGAGTAGCAGACGATCTCCGTGGAGAGCAGGTTGCCGCTCATGTCGTACTTGTAGCGGTAGGTGGTGACGTCGGCGCCGTCGTAGGCCGTCTGGATGACCTGGCCCTCAGAGTAGCCCGAGTACTTCTGGAAGTTGGTCATGCCCGGATAGATGTCGATCTTCTTCTCCGTCGAGGGATACCAGCCGGTGACCACGTAATCCAGCTCCACCTTATAATCCTTGGTGTCGGTGCCCACAAAGCGCATATGAACGTAGCCGTCGGAAACGGAGGCGTCGATGCGGATGGGATAGGGGGTGTTGTTGCGCCACTTATAGTCCAGGCTGCCCCAGTAAACGGTGGCATCCATGCCGTAGTAGATATAGGAGGGCAGGTACTGGTGCTCGGCGCGCTCGACGACCTCCAGATCTGCCTTGATGGTGCAGTAGAAGATGGTGGAAGCCACCTGACAGACGCCGCCGCCCAACTGCTGGACGGTCTCGCCGCCGACGTAAACACCGGCCTCGCCGTAGCCCTTTTCCGCCGTGCGCTCACCGACGACCTTGTTGAAGGAGAAGGTCTCGCCGGGCTTGACGATGGTGCCGTCGATGGCCTGGCAGGCCAGCTCCAGGTTGTGGGTACGGACGGGGTTATAGACGTGGGGGCTGTCGTAGTAGGACAGCACGTCGGTGAACAGCTTGGTCTCCAGGATCTCCTTGGTGTATTCCGGCTCCAGCTCCTGGAGGGTCAGGGTCACGGTCTCGCCGGGCAGGGCCTTTTCAAAGGCGATAACGGCGTCGGACATCCGGAAGCCGTAGCCGTTTTCGCTCTCGCTGATCTCGTAGGTGTCCTCGTCGATGTAGGCGTTGACGGGGGCCTTGCAGCCGTATTCCCTGTAGAGCTCGTCCAGATCGCAGGGCTCAGGGATGGTCTCGTCATAGACGTACTGCAGCTCGTAGCTGCCGCTCATATAGGACTCCACGATCTCCTGATACAGGGCGTCGATGTCGATGTTGCGCTCCAGAGTACCCAGGGTGATCTCCAGGGCGTCCACCGTCTGGGGATTTCCGTCCTCGTCGGTGACGGTGGCAGTGGTCTTTTTGACCTCCGTCTCCGTTCCCTCGCTGGCGGAGTCCTCCAGGGTGCTCTCCAAAACCTCGCGGATGTAGGTCTCGTTGACGGTCAGATAGTCCGATACGTCCAGATCCACCCGCTCGTCGTTGCTGTGGGAGCCGAGACCCCGGCCGACCTTATAGGCAGCGCCCACGGCAGCCTCCACATCCAGCGTCACACCCACGTCCTCCGGCAGCAGCCGCAGGGTCTTGTCCAGCAGATAGGGCTTGCCGTCCTTGTCCAGAGGGGCGTCGGTGCCGGCGGGCGGCGCGGTCTCCTCGGGGATGGCGGCGGTCACCTGGGCATCCTCCACCGGATTGCCGTAGATGTCATAGACCACCTCGGTCTTGGGGTCGTAGGTGGTGACATAGGTGGGGAAATCGGCGCCCATCGTGTAGAAGCGGATGTCCATATCCTCGTCAAAGGACACGTCCTTCAGGGCCTCCTTGGCCTCCTCCACGGTCATGCCGCCGATGTTGACGCCGGCGATGTAGACATTCTCGGCGATGGTCTCGTCGTCGCGCAGATAGAGGTAGCCGATGACGCAGGCCAAAATGACGCACAGCGCGCCGACAACGCCCAAAATCAGGGGCAGCTTGCTTTTTTTCTTCTTTTTCGGGCTGCCGGAAGGTCTGGCAGCCGCCTTGTCCGCGCTGGTCCGGCGGGTGACCGAAGGCGCCTGGGGATTGTAGGCGCTGGGCTGCGGACGGTTTCCTTTTTCAAATTTTCCCATATTATTCTCCTTATTTACGGTGACGCAGGTGACGCAGAAGCGATTCTTCGTACCATATATTATACCGAAAATGCGACAAATTGCAACAGGCTTTTGGCAAAGAAACGTGTCTGTTTGTAAAAATTATGTAAACCAAAAACCGGTGGACGGCAGAAAGCCGCCCCACTGAATATATTGGACGCAAAATAGCGAAAAAAGTTTCCCACTTTTGCAAAGATTTTTATTGGCTGCGATAATTTTTTACAAATTCCTCGGCGGCGCGGAGGGGGTCCTCCCCGGCAAGCAGCTTCAGCGTCAGGGTGGGCTTCTCCGCCTTCGGCGAGAGGAAGAGGCGTTTTTTGTAGGCATCGGACCCGCAGACGGCGGCGACGGCCTCAAATGCAAAGGCGGAAAGGGTGAAGATCACTGTCCTGCCCTTTTGGGAAATGTCCGAGATGCCGGCGGCGGCAGCCTTGGCACGGAGCAGAGCAATGTCGATGAGGTTCAGCGCACCCTTGGGCGGGTCGCCGTAACGGTCAACGATCTCGTCGAGCAGCTCGTCGGCGTCCTCCTGGGAGCGGATGGCGGCCATGCGGCGGTAAAGGTCCATGCGCTGCTCGCCGGAGTTGACATAATCCTTGTCAATGTTGGCTGTCACGTCCAGATCGGCGGTGCAGGCCACCTCCTCCACGGGCTTTTCGCCGCGCTCCTCCAAAACCGCCTCCTCCAGCAGCTTCAGATACAGGTCGTAGCCCACGGAGAGCATATGGCCCGACTGGGACGCACCCAGCAGCTCCCCTGCGCCGCGAATTTCCAGGTCGCGCATGGCGATCTTGAAGCCGGAGCCAAATTCGGCGTAGTCGCGGATGGCGTTGAGGCGCTTTTCGGCTACCTCCGTCAGGACCTTGCCCCGGCGGAAGGTCAGATAGGCGTAGGCGTGGCGGCTGCTGCGGCCCACACGCCCGCGGATCTGGTGGAGCTGGGCCAGGCCCATTTTGTCTGCGTCCTCGATGATGAGGGTGTTGACGTTGGGGATATCGATGCCCGTCTCAATGATGGTGGTGCAGACCAGGATCTGCAGCTCTCCGTCCACCATCCGCTGCATCACATCCGACAGCTCCTCCTCGCCCATTTTGCCGTGGGCGATGCCGATCTGGGCATCGGGGAGAGCTTTTTTGATCCGGGCGGCGCACTGGGTGATGGATTCGACCCGGTTGTGCAGGTAGTAGACCTGACCGCCGCGTTCCAGCTCCCGGCGCATGGCGTCGATGAGCACCGGCTCGGCGTATTCCAGCACAAAGGTCTGCACCGGATAGCGATCGTGGGGCGGCTCCTCGATGGTGGACATATCCCGCAGGCCCGACAGGGCCATGTTCAGCGTCCGGGGGATGGGGGTGGCCGACAGGGTCAGCACGTCCACGCCCTTCGACAGCTCCTTGAGCTTCTCCTTGTGGGTCACGCCGAAGCGCTGCTCCTCATCGACGATGAGCAGACCCAGGTCCTTGAACGCCACGTCCTTTTGCAGCAGCTTGTGGGTGCCGATAATCAGGTCCAGCGTCCCGGCCCGCAGGTCTGCCAGAGTTTTGCGGGACTGGGCGGCGGTACAGAAACGGGACAGGACGCCGATGTGCACCGGGAAACCGCGAAAACGGCTGACGGCGGTGGTGTAATGCTGCTGGGCCAGAACCGTGGTGGGCACCAGGATGGCCACCTGCTTGCCGTCCAGGATAGCCTTCATGGCGGCACGGAGGGCCACCTCCGTCTTGCCGAAGCCCACGTCGCCGCAGAGCAGACGGTCCATGGGTCGGGGCGATTCCATGTCGCCCTTGATCTCGTCGATAGAACGAAGCTGGTCGTCCGTCTCGGCGTAGGGGAAATTCTGCTCAAATTCCGCCTGCCAGGGGGTGTCGGCGGCAAAGGCAAAGCCGGGCAGCCGCATACGTTCGGCGTAGAGCTGGATCAGATCCCCGGCCAGGTCCTTGGCGGCAGCCTTGGCCCGGGCCTTGGTCTTCTGCCACTGGTCGCCGCCGAGACGGTTGAGCTTGACGGGGGTGTCCTCGCCGCCGCCGATGTATTTGCCGATGAGGTCAAGCTGGGTGGCGGGAACATAGAGCACGTCGGAGCCCTGGTAGGCGATCTTCACGTAATCCTTGACCGCGCCGTCGATCTTGATCTGCTCCATGCAGACGTACCGGCCGATGCCGTGGTATTCGTGGACGATCAGATCTCCCGGCGACAGGTCGGCAAAGGACTCCAATTTCTGGCGGTTTGATGCTTTTTGACGTTTTTTGCGCGGTTTTTGAGCGCTTTGAGCCAGTAGCTGACCCTCCGTCAGAATGGCGAATTTCAGCTCGGGATATTCCATGCCGTTGGGCAGAGCGCCGTCGGTGAGCAGGATCTGTCCCGGCTTGGGCAGAGCCGTCAGCGGAAAGGCCAGAAAGGCGGAAAGACCCTTCTCCCGGAGCTGCTGGGCCAAAATTTCGCCGCGGCGGCGGTTGCCGCAGAGGACCAGGGAGGAAAATTCATGCTTCTGGTAGTGCTCCAGATCGGCCACGGCCACGTCCAGGTTGCCGCCGTAGCTGGGAAGCTGCTTGGCGGTGACGGAGAGCAGCTCCCTGGGCGGCAGGCTCTGGGGATAGGCCGAGGCCAGGAATGAATCGAGAAAGACCGCGCCGTGTCCCTGCAGCGTATCGCAGACGCTCTCCCAGTC
>CAMFZO010000048.1 GCA_946006895.1 uncultured Clostridia bacterium
GTAAGACGGTTCCAGGCCCTCCACCAGGATCTCCACCGATTGGACCTCCGGCAGGGCGCACATGGTCGCAACGACCGAACGCACCGCATAGGCTTCCTCCTGCGCATCCTTGCAGCCGCCGAGGAATTCACCGGTCAGGTCCACTGTGCAGGTGCCGTTTTCCAGCCGCAGCGACAGGAGCTTTGTCCCTGCCGGGATGCAACGAACAAGACCGTTGCCGCCCTCATAGCTCAGCAGCGCTTCCAGGGCCAGCTCCGCCACGGTACTGTCTGATTTCGCCTCCGGCATTCGGGCGATGGGCACCAGCAGGCCGTCGGCACTGTGGGCGGGATAGAGGGTAATATCCACCGTGTCCTTATTGGCAGAGGTGGCAATGACGCTCTCGTCCCGGCTCACACCGGCAGACAGGTCCATCAGATACAAGGTATCCAGCGGCGCGCCCATCACCCAGAAATCTACCGTGGTGATCGTGTCGAACTCCGTTAAGGAGTTGACGATGGCGTAGACCGCCATACGCTCACAGGCAAAGCTCCGGGGCTGGTTCTTCACAAACATAGAGGAAAGATTGACAGTGCACACCCCGTTTTCCACGCTGATATCCAGCAGCGTCGTTCCCTCGGGGATGCAGCTTCCCGTCAGTTCCTCCAAAAGGAAGTTTACAAGGAAAGCAGGCTTCTCCGCCTCCGTCATAGCCTCCGCCGACAGGGTCTGCGCCGTCAGATAACGCATATCCGCGTCCGGCACATAATAGACCATCAATTCCTCCTGGGGCAGCATCCCCAGGTCCTTGGTCTGGATGTAGCTCTCCGTCAGCAGCACCGGTTCCGCCTCACCGGGAAGAAATACATAGACACTCTCTACCTTATCCAGCTGCAGCAGGGTCTGCGTCAGGCAGGCCAGAGTGACCGAACGCTCCAGACCGGACACGCTCGTACCTGTAAAGCGGACCAGGGCGCTGTTTCCGTCCATTTCCGCCTTGGAAAGCCGCCAGCTATCCGGCACTGCCGGGCCGCAGTTTTCCGGCACCGGTGATTGCTGATAAGCCCTCAGCAGGTCAGCCAGGGACGCCTGCTCCGTGTCGATCTGCGCCGACACCGCGCAAAAAGCGCCTTCACTGGCATAGCCTGTCCGGGGATAGTAGAATTGAAAAGAAGCATCACTTTCCGCATTTTCCACTTCTCCCGCGCAGGAAACGAACAGCAGGCAGAAAAGGAGCAGGCAGACCGCGCTGAAAATCATCCGTCGTCTCATTCCGTCTCCTCCGTTTCAAAAAGCGGGAAGGTCACGGTGAATACCGTACCGCCGCCGGGCCTGCTGTTGACGCCGATGGTACCGAAATTTCGTGCGACCATGTCGTGAACGATGGAAAGCCCCAGTCCTGCACCGCCTGCAGCGCGGGAACGGGCCTTGTCTACCCGGTAAAAGCGCTCAAAAATATGCTCACGCGCTTCCTCGGGGATGCCGGTGCCCGTATCGGCGACGGTCAGGCCCATGTCCTGGCCGATCCGCTGCAGAACGACCTCCACACTGCCCTCGTCGCGGTTGTATTTTATGGCGTTTTCCACCAGATTGAAGGCGATCTGATAGAGATCGTCCTCCACCATCAGGACGGAGCAGCCGTCGCTCAGGCGGCAGTTGAGGGTAATCTTCCGAATCTGTGCCAGGGGCTGGAGCATCCGCACCACCTTCTGTACCGTGGGCGCCGGGTCGATGATCTCCCGTTCCTCGTCCACGGCGCTGTCCAGGCGGGTCAGGGTCAGGAGCTTTTGCGACAGACGGCCCAGACGATCGGCTTCCCGGCCGATGTCACCGATGAACTCCCGCTGGGTCGCCACGTCCATTTCATTCTGCAAAATGGAGTCGGACAGGAGCTTGATGGTGGCAAGGGGCGTTTTCAGCTCATGGGAAGCGTCGGAGATGAACTGCCGCCGGCTCTGCTCCGACTGCTCCAGCCGCTCGGCCAGGTTGTTGAACTCTCGTCCCAGGCGGTCGATCTCGTCGTGTCCGCGAAGCCGGATCTTATGGCTGTAGTCGCCGTCGCGCATCATGCGCACGGAAAGCAGGATCCTGCGCAGGCGGCGGGAGAAGGCGATGGAGAATATCAGGGCCATCAGGACGATGCCGAACTCCAGCACGACGGAAATGCGCAGCACGTTCATCTGTATAGCAGCAATGAGAGCGCCCTGATCCGTGTCGTAATGCATGAGATAGACCGCCCCCAGGACCTCACCGCCGCGCATCAGCGGCACGGCGGCGCGGCTCTCGATGACTCCGTCGGCATAGCCGCTGTAGAACACGTCATAGCCCCTCAGGGCTGTCACCAATTCGGGGAACAGCAGCAGCTTCCCCACGGCGTTGCCGACCTCCAGGGAGTCATACAGCGTCATGCCGGAGGCGTCAACGACCACGGTCCTGGTGGTGTGCAGTTCGTCCAGGGACTCAATGGCCTGCTCCGTCTCCGGCGAGGAAAGATCCACAACCTGCAAGAGCGCAGTTGTCATCAACTGCGCTTTTTCTTCCAGAGCCTGCTTCTGCGCCGAAAAGGTGATCTGGCGCATGGTCGTGGAGGTATAAATATTCAGGATGACCAGGACCACCGCGGTAACCAGGATGTACGCCATCGCATAGCGGAGCTGTGAGCTGCTGGGCAGCAGCGACATCTTTCGTTTATGCTTTGAAATAGTAGCCAACTCCCCACTTGGTCATAATATATTCTGGCGACGCCGGAACGGTTTCCAGCTTTTCACGGATACGGCGGATGTGGACGTCCACGGTGCGGATGTCGCTGCGATACTCATAGCCCCAGATCAGATCCAGCAGATTCTCCCGGGAATAGACCCGGTTGGGATTGCGGATGAGCAGCTCCACCACGTCAAATTCGCGGGCCGTCAGGTCCACCGCCACGCCGTCCTTATAGACGTTGCGCTCCCCCGTATCGACGGTAATGGTGCCGACAGTGATACGGTCGCGCTTGGTCGCATAGCCGCCGCTGCGACGAAGCAGAGCGCGGATCCGCGCCTTCAGCTCCAGAATATTGAAGGGCTTGGTCAGATAGTCGTCCGCGCCATGCTCAAAGCCCAACAGCTTATCCATGTCCTGGGTGCGGGCGGTGAGCATGATGATGGGGACATCGGAAAACTCCCGTATGAGGCGGCAGGCCTCCAAGCCGTCGATCTCCGGCATCATAATATCCAGGATGATGAGCCGGACCTCCGGGTCGTGGGCCAGCTCCACCGCTTCCCGCCCGTTGGTGCCCGTAACGACCTCATAGCCGTCGTTCTGCAAATTAAAACGGATGCCCTTTACGAGCAATTCTTCGTCGTCAACTACCAGTATCTTCATATGCTGCCTCCACAGTAATCAGGTCACGGATGGCATCCAGGCGTTTTTCGCCGATGCCCTCCACATTGAGCAGGTCCTCCACGGTGTAGAAGCCGCCGTTCTCCTGCCGATAGGCAATGATCCGCTCCGCCAGCACCTCTCCGATGCCGGGAAGCTCCATCAGTTCCTCTTTTCCGGCGGTATTCAGGTCCAGAAGCCCACCCGTGCGCTCAATCGGAGCGGTCTGGTCCGACGAGGCGGACGGTTCCGGCGGTGTGTCCGCAGGCGGAAGCGTCTGGCTGCTCTGGGCCGGGTCCGCTGACTGTTGAACGGTCAGCTCGACCATTCCGGACCGGTTGGCTTCTCCCAGGGCATAGCCGGAGAGAAAGGCCAGTACGGCAACCACAAGGAGCAGCAGGAGCAGTACAGCGGTTTTTGGTTTCATGGCTTTCTCCTCGGAACATCCCGGTTTTGCGTGCTGCTTTCTTGACAGAACCGGGTTTTCTGCTATAATAATATCTACTTGATCCGCTGCTTGAAACAGGCGGCCATGGTAATTCCCCGGCAATGCCAAGAGAACACGGCGGTCATTTGAGTGCTGTTATTATGCTTATTATATCACAGTTGAGCCCCCCGCGGCAATCCTTTCTGCGCGGTTTGGAGGATATTTATGAAAAAAATCAGATGTCTTGCCGTTTTTTTGCTGATCTGTCTGCTGCTGCAGCCGGTCTTTTCCTGTTTTGCAACGGAGGCCGCGTCAGAGGCTGATGCGGTGTCGGAGCCGTCCGCTTCCGTTCCTCCGGAGACGCGGGACGCAGACCCTTCCGAGGCAGAGCCGTCAACGCCGGTCACCCAGGGCAGTTCCGGTTCCCCCGATGCCCTGCAGCTTCCCACGGGCTTTGAGCTGCCGCCGGACTTGGTCGAATACTGCTTCCCCACGGAGGATTTCGACGTCCGCGCCAAGGCTGCAGCCCTCATTGAGCTCACCAGTCACACCATCGTTTACGGCGAGGAATTGGACCTGCGCCTCTACCCTGCCAGCCTGACCAAGATCATGACCTGTATGCTGGCTCTGGAATACGGCGATCTGAACGACACCCTGACGGTCTCCTCCACGGCGCTTGAAAATCTCAGCATTTACGGCAGCACTGCCGGTCTGGTGGAGGGCGAGGAGATCAGTCTGCGGGAGCTTTTGTACTGCATCATGGTCTCCTCCGCCAACGAGGGCTGCAACGTGGTGGCTGAATACATATCCGGCAGCGTGGAGGCCTTTGTCAATCTCATGAACCAACAGGCTCAGGCTCTGGGCATGACCGGCACCCACTATGCCAACGCCCACGGTCTGCACGATGAGGACCACTACACTACCGTCCGCGACCTTGCCGTCCTGTCCACCTGGGCATGGCAGAACTCCCAGTTCCGCGAGTTTGCCACCACCACGGCCCACACGGTCCCGGCAACCAACAAGTCCGGTGAGCGCCTCCTGCACACCACCAACTATCTGACCAGCACGGACATGGAAAACCGCTATTACTATTCCCTGGCGCGGGGCATCAAGACCGGCTTTACCACACCGGCCGGCGGCTGTCTGATCTCTACCGCGTCCAGCGGCGATCTGGCCTTTTTGAGCATCGTCTGCGGCTGTGAGATGCTGATCGACAGCAACGGTGAGGACTTGGATATGCGCTTCATCGAGACAAAGAACCTCTTTGAATATGGCTTTGAGACCTTCAGCTACGTCCAGGTCCTTTCCAACACGGCCATGCTGGGTCAGCCCCAGGTCCTCTACGCTGACGGCCGTGAGAACGTGGTCGTCCACGCCAAGGACAATGTGACCGTTCTGCTGCCGAAGAACTACCAGCCGGAAAACATCACCCTGAGCCTCCATTACGACACCTCCCAGACGTTGGAGGCGCCGCTGGAAAAAGGTCAGCGGGTCGGCACGGTAACAGCCATGTATAACGATATTCCGCTGGCGACCAGCGACCTGGTCACGCTGACAGCGGTAAAACGGGAGGCGGAGCTTCCTGCCGAAAGCGTCAGCGGCGAGGACCTGACCTCCGAGGGCCGTCCGACGGGCCTCCTGCGCTACTGGTATTTGACCGTTCCCCTGCTGCTGTTGAGCGTGCTGTTTATCATTCTGCTGATCATCCGGGCGGTGAACGTCCATAAGGCCAAGCAGCAGCGCAAGCGCAGACGTCAGCAGGCGGCCCGTCAGCGGAGGGGTTACGATGACTGAACTGGACGCTTTACGGCAGCGCTGTCTGCAATGCACCGCCTGCCCCCTGGCAAGAACCCGGACCAATGTGGTTTTCGGCGTCGGTCAGGCGCCGTCGGACATCGTATTTGTCGGCGAGGGTCCCGGGCAGCAGGAGGATCTGACCGGCGAACCTTTCGTCGGCGCGGCAGGTCAGCTTCTTGACGAGATGCTCTCCATCATCGACCTGGGCCGTCACAACTGCTACATCTGCAACATCGTCAAATGCCGTCCGCCCCAAAACCGGGATCCCATGCCCGAGGAGCAGGATGCGTGCATCGGCTTCCTGCAGGAGCAGTTGAAGCTGTTACAGCCTAAGATCGTCGTCTGTCTGGGACGTATCGCCGCCATGCGGCTGATGAAGCCCGATTTCCGTATCACCCGGGAGCATGGTCAATGGATCAGGCACGACGGCGTGAGCTACATGGCGATCTACCATCCCTCCGCCCTGCTGCGGGACGTCAGCAAGCGCCCGGAGACCTTTTCCGACCTGCTGTCCCTGAGGGAGCAGGCCAAGGCCCTGGGCTGCAGGCAATATGAATAACGGATCTATAAAAACTTGTGTGCGCCGCCGCATTTTCCGTTGTTTCGGAGATGCGGCGGCGCTCTTTTTTTGTGATCTCGCACAAAAACGCCCGCGTCCGGCAGGTCTTCTCTTGTCATTCTTCCGAATTGCATAAAAATACGAAATTTTCTCTTTACAACGAATAAATATTCGTGTATAGTACAGCTATCAAATAAACGGGCGTCCCGCCCGAAATAATGGAGGAAATGAAAAATGAAAAAGTTGTTTACACTGTTGCTGGCGGTCCTGATGCTGGCCGCACTGTTCACCGGCTGCGGAAAGAGCAGCGACAACGTTCTGACGGTGGCGACCTCGCCGGACTTTGCTCCCATGGAATTCTGCGATGTCTCCAAAACCGGCCAGGACCAGTACGTCGGCTTTGACATCATGCTTGCCAACTACATCGCTGACGAGCTGGGCATGGAACTGGAGATCCTGCCCATGAGCTTCGATTCCTGCCCCACCGCCGTCACCTCCGGCAAGGCGACGTTGGCCATTTCGGGCTTCTCCTGGATGGAAGATCGTGCAGCAAACTACAACCTCTCCGATTACTATTACGCCGGTGACAACGAGACCGAGCAGGTCATTGTCACCCTGAAGGACAAGGAAGGCCAGTTCACCACCGCCGAGGATTTCAACGGTATGAAGATCGGTGCCCAGAACGCCTCCCTGCAGGAGCAGCTTTGCCAGGAGCAGCTTCCCGGCGCTGAGATCGTCACCGTCGGCGACCTTTCCACCGCCCTGATGCAGCTCAAGAAAGGCGACTTTGACTTCATCGCCGTTGCCAAGGGCCAGGGCGATGTGTTCCTCTCCAATGATCCCGACGTTGCTCTGAGCGGCTTTGAATTCAACGTCGATCCCAAGTATGTGGGCAATGTCATCGTTCTGAAGAAGGGCGACGACGAAATGACGGAAAAGGTCAACGCCATCCTTGCCAAGGCAGAAGCCGCCGGACTGTATGAGCAGTGGTATGAGGAAGCTGAAATTCTCGCCGGCTCCAAGGATGCACAGGAGATCTCCTATGACGACAACGGCAGCGTTGCAGCCGATTGATACTCATTATTATCACTGACCGGGCAGAAAGGATACAGGGCCTATGGACATCGGGACCATCATAAACAATATCGTAGACATCATGAAAAAATACTGGCGGGTATTTTTGGTGGAGGGCGTCTCCAACACCCTGGCACTGACCGCCATTGCGGTACTGCTTGGCGCGCTCATCGGTGCAGTGGTCACGATGCTGAAACGGTCACGCTTCCGTGTCGTCCGCTTCCTCGTCACCGTGTACGTCGAGGTCATTCGCGGCACGCCGATCCTGCTGCAGCTCACAATCTTCTACTTTGTGGTGCCGGAGCTTCTGCCCTTTCTTAACCTGTCGGCCTTTATGTGGGTTGCCATCGCCCTGTGCATCAACTCCTCCGCCTACGTCTCCGAGGTCTTCCGTTCCGGCATCCAGGCCGTTGATCCCGGTCAGGCGGAGGCTGCCAGGAGCCTTGGCATGAGCAAAGGTCAGACCATGCTCCGCATCATTTTGCCTCAGGCTATCAAAAACATTCTGCCCGCCCTGGGCAACGAGTTCATCATGATCCTGAAAGAGACCTCCCTGGCCTCCACCTTCTTCATCGGCGATCTGATGACCTCCTACAAAAAGGTCAACGGCGCGACCTACCTCAATTTGGAGCCGCTGCTGATCGTCGGCTTGATCTATCTCTGCATGACCTATCCGCTGAGCAAGCTGGTAGGTGCTCTGGAAAGGAAAATGGCCCATGGAAACAAATGAACTGATCCAAACGGTGGACCTGCACAAGAGCTTCGGCAAGCTGCACGTCCTCAAGGGCGTCTCCGAAACCGTCCACACCGGAGAGACCGTTTCCATCATCGGGCCTTCCGGCGGCGGAAAAAGTACCTTTCTGCGCTGCCTGAACCTGCTGGAGGTCCCTGACAAGGGCCAGATCTTCTTTGAGGGTCAGGAGATTAGCGGGAAAAAGGTAGACATCGACCTGCACCGGCAGAAAATGGGAATGGTATTCCAGCATTTCAACGTCTTCCCTCACCTCTCCGTCCGGAAAAATATTACTCTGGCGCCCATGCTGGTGAAAAAGATAAGCAAGGACGAGGCTAATGCCAAAGCCGAGGAGCTTTTGGAGCGGGTCGGTCTGCTGGAAAAGATCGACACCATGCCCACCAAGCTTTCCGGCGGACAGAAGCAGCGGCTGGCTATCGTCCGCGCTCTGGCCATGGAGCCGGACGTGATGCTCTTTGA
>CAMFZO010000049.1 GCA_946006895.1 uncultured Clostridia bacterium
CACCTAAGCCTTCGTCGGCAGCGTCAGATGTGTATAAGAGACAGCTCTGCAACAGTCAGGTTGTTGAGCAGCGACAGTTCCTGATAAACAATGCCGATTCCCAGACGGGCTGCATCGGCAGTATTGTTGATCTCCACTTCTTTTCCGTGAATCAGGATGGTTCCCGCGTCTTTCTGATAGTTGCCGCTGAGAATCTTCATCAAAGTGGATTTCCCTGCGCCGTTTTGGCCGATAATGGAGGTAATCTCGCCGCTATACAACTTAAAGTCAACGTTATCCAGCGCCTGCACACCGGGGAAACGCTTGGATATGCCTCGCATTTCAAGGACCGGATCCATGGTTTGCTCCTGCCTTTCCTTTTTAATGTGGGCGGGGTGTCAGAAAACTGACACCCCGTATGTACTGTTGTGGATTACTTCGCCAGATAGTCGTTAACCAGTTCTTCCAGAGACTTGTCATAGTCGATAGAAGCGGGGTTGTTCTCCATGTCCTGAGCAAGCTGCAGCATTTCAGCAGCGTTGTCCGGAGTGACGATGAAGCCGGGAAGGATGAAGTCGCCCTGGGTGGCAAAGTCATATTCGCCGATGAGCGCAAGATAGGGGATCAGAACCTTGTAGTAGCCGGTGTACTGGGAGGCAAGCAAGTAGGTGCTGTCCATATCGCCGTCAATGACAGCCTGAATTGCGTCAGCAGAGCCATCAATGGAGCAGATAGAGATTTCGTCGCGGCGACCGGCATTCTTGATGACCAGAGCAGCGGGGTAGGTAACGCCATCGGACAGGCCGTAGAGCATATCAATGTGATCATAAGCAGTAAGATAATTTTCCATCTTGGTAACAGCAACGGTGCCGTCCCAGTTGGTGGACTCTGCTGCCAGGATGTTCACGCCGTTCTCTTCCATGACTTCAACGAAGCCGCCGATACGGTTCTCGTTCAGACCCTGGCCGTCGTTACCGGTGAGAAGAACGACCTGCTTGTCGCTGAGCTCGCCGCCCTTAGCCTTCAGGACTTCAATGGCATAACGGCCGATTTCGCCGGACATTGCCCACTCGTCAAAGCCGATGGTGCCGAGAGTTTGATCGGACCAGCTGTGCTGAACAACGACCTTGACGCCCATTTCAGCAGCCTTTTTGAAGGAGTTCTCAAAAGCGGTTACGTCGAGAGTGTTGATAGAGATGATGTCGCACTGACCCAGGAGGTTGTCAAATGCCTCAACCTGCTTGGTGACATCGCCGTCGCCGGAACTGACGATCAGTTCAAAGCCGTACTTATCAGCGCAAACCTTTGCGCCTTCAACTTCGCCCAAGTGGAAGGGATGGGTCAGATCCTGCTGGATCAGGCCGACGACCAACTTGTCCTCGCCGTTGTTGACATTGTTTTCCTCAGTCGTTGCATCATTGTTGTTTGCGGGTTCATTTGTGTCTTTGTTCGTGTCATTGCTGGGGGTTTCGGAGCTTGTGCAGGCGACAAGGCCGAGTACAAGCACCAAAGCGAGAATGAGCGCCAGAATCTTTTTCATTTTGGTATTCCTTCTTTCTAATTGTTTATATTGTTTCCTTTGCTTTCGCAAAGAAAATCACGTTATTCGCACTGCGCCCAAATCACACAGGGCCCGCAGTTCATGTCCTCATGCATCCAGGGGGAGACCAGCATCGTTTTCACACGGCTCAGATCCGTATCCAGCTTCATCTCCTCAATGATGATGAAATGAGGGGTAGACGCCTTCTCAAAGAAAGCGTTGTGTGCTTTCATTGTCTCCTCGAGAGAGTGTATACAGGCAATAGAGGGGACGTCCGTACCGATCATCCGCAGGTGCGGCATTTTCTGATGGATGTACTCAGCTGCGGGGATAGAAAACCCCGGGCAGTGATTGGAAAACCGCGCATGATCATTCTTGCGTCTGTCCTCCACTCCGAAGCGCACCAAAAGTGCGTCTGTGTCGCTGGGCTCCGTGAACCACGGCTCCAGCAGTTCCGGCGTTACTACGGTATCATCGGGAGTTCCCGTCAGGTCGATGACCTTGATCTTACGGTAGACCAGTTCTTCCGGAGCAAACTCAACAATGCTTGCACCATCCGGTAATACATGCGCGGCGGTATCTAAGTGTGTGCCGGTATGGTTATAGCACTGCAGGAATTGGACGTTGGCGCCATCTTTTTCAATGGACTGAAACTCCGACACACTGGGGGCGGGAATTGCAGGGGGACGGGGTGCGGTCGTGCTCATGGGATAGGAAAGCCAAATCAATTTCATCGCTGCTCCTCCTTGCTTCAATAAATTTCGTGGACTTTAGGGAATATCAGGCAGGTTTATCTTTGCTTCCTGCACGATCTCAATAAAACGCGCCACCTGCTTGGTGATCCAGCCCAGACCTTCCTCTTTAATCCGCTCGAAATTCATAAATGTTCGCGCACCGGATACCGCACAGGCACCGCAGCGGATAAACTCAGCCGCATTCTCCTCCGTAATTCCGCCGGAGGGGATCAGATTCACGTCCGGGAAAACCATTTTCAAATTGGTCATGTACTTCGCTCCACCCAAAGCGCCGGGAAAAATCTTCACCGCAGTTGCGCCGCATCGCATGGCGCGAAAGCATTCCGTTGCGGTAAAAGCGCCGGAGAAGCATGCAACCTGATAGCGGTTCGTCAGATCAATGACATCTTCGATCACGCAGGGATTGACAATGATCTCACCTCCGTGGAGAATGACCTCTCGCGCGGTAGCCGCATCCAACACGGTGCCGGCAGCAACATGCATTTCTCCGCCGAAGTGGGAAGAGATCGCCTCGATCGCTTCCAACGCACCGGGCGTCGTCATGGTGACCTCAACGGCACGCGCACCGCCTTTGTACATTGCCTCGGCATAAGCGATCCAGTCTTCCTTCTGATGCAGCTTGATGCAAGGCAGCACACCGGTCGCCTTGACATCCGCCATCACTCGTTCCTTTGTTGTAATGTCGTTTCTCATGGAGCCTCCTTTATGAGCAAAATTTCTGTTCACCTGTAGTACAGATTTTAAAAATTTTTTACAGCCAACCGGCTGTATAGGTAGCTTATTTATCCTCCGGGATTTCCAGGAATGCGGTACAGCTGTACGACAGAATTTCTTTTTTATTTCGACAGCCGAGGCTGCCAAAATAAAAAAGACAACATTCTCAGGGAAGATTCTGCGTAAGGTCTGCCAAGAACACCTGCAAGTGTTCAAACATAAAGCGCTCCGCAGCCTCCCGGTCATGCGCCTTCACAGCTTCCACAATGTGTTTATGCTGCTCAATGCCCCTCATGCGTGCCTCCACGCTTCTCGGGTTCATGTCTGACCAGTCATAAACGGTTTTATTCAGCGGGCGCAAAAATTCGGGGAACAGGCAATTATGGGTAGCAACAGCCAGTGCCCTGTGAAAGTTATAATCGTGTCTCGACCATAACTGATCATCACGATAGTCCTTCTCCATCAGCCGGATCAACTCGTCCAACGAGCAGAGATCCTCATTCGTTGCGTTCACGGCTGCCAGCCCGCTGGACTGCACCTCCAAAGCGACACGCAGCTCATACACCTCCTGTATGCTTGCGCTGCCGACTGCCACCAACCGATTGACTACGTTGCCCAAGATCCGCGCATCCGGCTGCGCGACATAGACGCCGCTGCCGTTCCGCACTGTTATCAAACCGCGCTCTTTCAGTGAAGTCAGCGCTTCTCTTAGGATATTTCGGCTGGTTCCGAATTGCTCCGCCAGTTCAATTTCCCCGGGCAAGCGTTCCCCTGCCTTTAATTCCTGAGACAAGATCAACTCCTCCAGTTGGTTTGCAATTTGGGAAGAGAGATTTGCCTTCGTTACTGATGTGCCAATCGCCATGTTGTGTTTCCCGCTCTCCATCGTTTTTTCTCTTTCTGTACAGCTGTACTACAGCTTTGTCTTTATTCTATTCCCGTCAAGGCCGACTGTCAATACCTTTTTTTCACGTTTTTCATTTCCTGTAAACTTTTGTCATGTTCACCAAATTATATTCGTAAAAAATAGAAAAAACGACGAGAGCGGGACCTCCGCTCTCGTCATAAAAGGCAGTCTTTCATTGATTCCACCGTCAGAAAAAATGTCATGTACCATCCAACGACGTTACTTTTTTATCAGTTCCAAGCGTTTGCGCAATTCACTTATCGTTGTCGCATAGCTCTTTTCCATATAGGAATAATTGACGGTGTCAGAGTATGCACCGCCAAGCAGGATCTTCGCAACATACTTGAGCATGGCGGGATTCTTTACCAGCATGGGGCCGGTCAGGTGGGTGCCCAGACAGTTGTTTTTGCGGAAGCCCTCGGCGCCTCCCTCGACCTCGTTGCCGAAGCCCATTTGCGTCTGAAACAGGGGCGTTTTCACGCCGCAGGTCCGGCTGCACTTATTGATAAAGCCCACCAGCGGCTCAGGAAAGCCGTCAAAACTCATGATGCAGTCGCCGGTGATGCGGCGTTTGCTCTCCACCGTCGTAAAGTCCGCCAGGCCCAAAGCCTCATAAGAATTTCCGGCGGCATCGGTGACGGTGCGGCCCAGAAGCTCAAAGCTGTTGCCCGTGAAGAGCATGGTTTTACCCTCGTCGCAGGCTGCCGTCAGCGCCTCCCGGTACTGAATGAGCTGCGTCAGGGCCAGTTTTTGTTTCCGCTCCGTGCCGGAGCCCATATAGTAGAAATCGTAGTCGGAGATGTCCTTTGCTTCATAGAGAGAAAGCGTCTCCACCTGCACCTGAAAGCCCAGGTCCCGCAGGTACCGCGCCAAAACCGCCACGTTGGCATACTCTCCGTAGAGATTCATCACATCATCATAAAGATGCAGGAGCTTTTTTTCCATAGCCATCCTCATTTCACAGTCACGTTGGACATGAATTTCTCCTTGTCCGAGAAGCAGGTCACGGCAAATAACTGCTCGTCTCCGCTGCTGCGAAGCTCTGCACAGGCGGCGTCGATGTCCTCAAAGACCTTGATCTTTTCCTTTGGAATATCCGTAAAGGAGAAGCGCATTGCCAGATCGTTGCAGTATTTGCCGCAGAGATAGATGTTTTTCACCGAGGCGCTGGCAAGCTGTCCGAAGTCGATGTCCCAGAGCCAGGAGGTGTCGCTGGTGAAGTATTTCCGGCTGACGGCGTCAACGATGATGACGAAGCTGCAGGGTTTGTTTCCTGCCAGGGCGTATTTCAGGGACATATCATAGGAGATGGAATTTTCGTGTTTGGAGATCAGGAAGGTGCCCCGGTGGCTGCCCAGGGTGAATTCCACATATCTGCCGTTTTTCAGAATATAGTTGCTCATCCGCTTGGCCGTCTCCGCCTCGGGCACACCCACAAGGGTGCAGACGGCGCAGGCCGCAAGAATGTTGTATATATTGTAGATGCTGCGGAAAGCCAGGCGGATCTCATTGTCGCCGTTGACCGTGATGCGGCTCTCATCCAGGTCGATGCCTGTGACGGTGAAGTCCGTCGCGTGGCGGGAAAAGCCGCAGGCCGTGCAGCGGTAGCTTCCCACATGGTTGAAGTGGTAGTAGTCATATACCATGGGTTTTCCGCACACCGGGCAGTACAGGCCGTCATTATAGGCGCCGGAGAACGAGTCGGTGTCAGTCGCAGAGTGGTCAAGTCCAAACCACAAAACCTTATCCCTGCCCCGTCCGAACAGCGAGACCATGGGGTCGTCGGCGTTGAGCAGCAGAGTCGTATCGTCGTGGATGCTCTCGGCAATGGCGTCAAAGACCCACTCAGGATGACCGTTGCGGGTGAGCTGGTCGCGGTAGAGGTTGGTAATGACATAATAAGTCGGATGGAACCAGCGGAAGGTCAGCTTGGCATAGCGCTCGTCCGTCTCGATCAGCAGCACGTCCTGCTTCATTCTTCCGCTCAGGGTGCAGGAGCTGAGTATCATGGTGGTGACGCCCTCGATCTGGTTGGAGCCTTCGGCGTTATAGGCGACGGTCTTGCCCGCGGCCTGCAGGACCGAGGCGATCATCTCCACCGTGGAGGTTTTGCCGTTGCTGCCGGTGACGGCCACAACGGTCTTGGGCATTTCAATGCGGCGCAGTACGTCGGGACAGAGCTTGAGGGCAAATTTGCCCGGCAGGCTTGTCCCCTTTCCCACTAAGCCGCCGATGAATTTTATCAGTCTGCAAACAATGATTGCAAGGAATTTTCTCATGTGTTTCTCCCTTTCCGCGCAGGTCGATCTCGGGCGCAACTCGCTTATATTAGCATAGTTCGGCCCGTTATGCAAGCATATTTAAAAATTCCTCCTCGCTGAGGACAGGAATCCCCAGTTCGTTGGCTTTTTTCAGCTTGCTGCCCGCGTTTTCTCCCGCCACCACATAGGTGGTCTTTTTGGAAACAGAGCCGGAGGCCTTTCCGCCGCAGGCTTCGATCTTCTCCGTGGCCTCGTCGCGGGTAAAGAGAGACAAGGCACCCGTCAGGACAAAGGTCATGCCCTCAAAGCGCCGGTCTTCCTGTTTCGCGGTGCTCAGGAAGTTGACGCCCGCCTCCCGCAGCCGGGAGATCATGTGGACGGACTGGGGATTTTCAAACCAGGCGGCGATATTTTCCGCCGTCACAGCGCCCACGTCCCGCACCTGGGTCAGCTCCTCGCGGGAAGCATTCATCAGGTCATCCAGAGAACCGAAGGTTTTGGCCAGCACCTTTGCCGCTTTTTCACCCACCTGGCGGATGCCCAGGGCAAAGATCAGGCGGCTGACGTCGTTTGCTTTGCTGGCCTCGATGGCATCGAGCAGCTTGCTTGCCGCCTTTTCACCGCTTTTCCAGAGTGTCTTCAGGTCATCCAGCTTCAGATAATAAATATCCGCCGGGGAAGAAATATGGCCCATGGCGATAAGCTGCTCCACAATGGCATCGCCCAGGCCCTCAATATCCATGGCGTTGCGGGAGACAAAATGGGCGATATTGCGGGTGAGCTGGGCGGGACATTCGATGCCGGTGCAGCGCATGGCGGCACCGTCCGGGTCCCGCTCCACCGGTGCGCCGCAGACGGGACAGAATGACGGCAGGCGGTAAGGCACGGTGTCCTCCGGACGCTTGGAGAGAACGACCTCCAGGATTTCCGGGATGATCTCCCCTGCCTTGCGGATCTTGACCGTATCGCCCAGGCGGATGTCCTTTTCGGAGATGAAATCCTGATTGTGCAGGGTGGCGTTGGTCACAGTGGTGCCTGCCAGACGCACCGGCGCGACAACAGCCTTGGGCGTCAGGACGCCCGTTCTGCCCACCTGGACCACGATATCCTGCAGGACCGTCTCCTTGACCTCCGGCGGATATTTATAGGCACAGGCCCAGCGTGGAAATTTCGCCGTGCTGCCCAGGACCTTTCGCTGGGCCAGGTCGTTGAGCTTGACCACCGCGCCGTCGATGTCAAAGGGAAAGTCGTAGCGGTTTTCCCCGATGGCACGGATGCGCAGAATCGCCTCCCGGGCCGTATTGCACAGCCAGTACGGAATGACCTTGAATCTCCGCTCACGCAAATAGTCCAGGGTCTGGCCGTGGGTCTGAAACTCCATACCCTCGGCAAGCTGAAGGTTGAAGATCAGAATATCCAGCTTCCGTTCCGCAGCCACGGCCGGGTCCAACTGGCGCAGGCTGCCCGCTGCGGCGTTTCTCGGATTGGCAAAGAGGCTCTGGCCCTTTGCCTCCCTTGCGGCGTTGAGCTGCTCGAACACCTCCCGGGACATGAACACCTCGCCCCGCACAATGAGGCGGTGGGGCGCGTTTTCGATGTGCATGGGAATGGAACGGATGGTCTTGAGGTTCTCCGTCACGTTCTCCCCCGTCACGCCGTCGCCACGGGTCGCGCCGCGAACAAAGCTGCCGTCAATGTATTCCAGGGCAACGGAGAGGCCGTCCACCTTGGGCTCCACGCTGTAAAGGGCCTCCGAGAAGGTCTCCCGGAGCTTTGCGTCAAAGTCCCGGACCTCGTCCTCAGAAAAAACATCCTGCAGACTCTCCAGCGGCACCTCGTGGACGTACTTCTCAAATTTGCTCAATGCCGCGCCGCCGACGCGCTTGGTGGGAGACAGAGGCGAAGCATATTCAGGATACTGCGCCTCCAGCTCCTCCAGCTGCCGCAGCAGGCGGTCATATTCAAAATCCGCCATGGTGGGCGCGTCCAGGACATAATACTTGTGGTTGGCTTCCTCCAACAGGGCGGTCAGCCGCGCAATTTCTTCTTTCGGATTCATGGTAGCTCCTCCATGCCAAAGTAAGTGGTCGGCACCGTGCCGACAATGACCGTTTCCGCCGCGACGACGGCGGAATCCACGTTGATCTCACTGGTTCCCGTCCAGGTCAGGATGGTGATGCAGACGTGGATGTCGATATAAATGGAATGTAACGTCTGATTGATACCTGCAGCCTGAAAGC
>CAMFZO010000050.1 GCA_946006895.1 uncultured Clostridia bacterium
TCTCCCCCAGTCTTTTTGCTGCGCAAAAATCCAGCCCCCTCGTCAGAGGGGGCCTTGCATACCACCGACGCGGCCGGTGGGTATGTTTCGATTTGACAGGCCCGGTATTTTTTGGTATACTATGGGATACCATATTGCGGCGGCTGCCGGGGCACCGGACGCTTCGGAGGGCCAAATGCCGAAAACTGCGGCGGAATATGCATGATCTCTTTGGCTTGTGCATATCGTTGATACAGATTTAGGAGGAGAGTATCCATGAAAGGAAAACAATGGCTGGCTCTGCTGCTGGCGGCGCTGCTGCTGTTGGGCCTGGGTGCCTGCGGCGGCGGAGAGGAAGCGCCCGAAGCGGGACAGACCAGCAGCGGCGAGCAGCCGTCATATCTGGAGGGCAGCACCAACATCTGCCTGCTTGAAAACGAGTCCTGCGCCTTTACGCTGACGAGCATCGGCACCGACGCCTGGGGCGACTACTGCTGGAACGTGTCCATGACCAACAAGTCCGGTCGGGAGCTGGTCTTTACCATGGACGACGTCAGCGTCAACGGCTACGAGGCCGACCCCTACTGGGCCGACGACGTTGGGGCCAACCAGTCGGCGCCCTCCGTCGTGTCCTGGTTCCAGTCCACCTTTGACGATTGCGGCATCCAGTCGGTAAAGCGGGTGGATTTCCTGCTGACGGTCTATCCGGCGGGCGAGAGTGAAAACGTCCTGGCCAGCGCCAATGTCACCCTTTACCCCGACGGCAAGGCGGCCTTTGAGGACACCAGCCGTCAGCTCCAGGAGAGCGACACGGTCCTTGCCGACACCCCGGAGCTGCAGGTCGTCGCCACGGGCTGCAAGGCCGACGAGAGCGGCGGCTTCACCGTCAGCCTCTATCTGGAAAATCGCACGGAAAACGACTATAGTCTGACGCTGGAGAACGTGAAGGTCAACGGCCAGCGCTGCGATCCCCTCTGGACCCGGGAGCTGGTGGGCGGCAGACGGAGTTTTTCCGAGATCAGCTGGTTCGGGGCCGATCTGGAAAGCATGGAAATCTATACCGTCACGCGGGTGGAATTTGACCTTGTGGCGGCAGACCTTTCCACCGGCAGCAGCGTTTTGAAGGAGCACTGCGTCATCGAGCCGTAACAGAATCGGGCGGACACAACGTTTGCTCTTGTAGAGCGCCGGTGAACGGTGAACAGTGGACAGTGAACGGTGAATCGTGAATAACGGATGTGTCTGCTTCGCAGACGGATAAAAATTCAAGCGCACTTCCATTCATCTTTCCGTAGGGGCGGCACCCGTAAAGGGCACGCCGCATCCGTAAGGCTCGTTCCTCTCCAACGGCTGCGCAGCTATCAGCCGCCCGCCCAATATGAAGCTGCATCCAAACGGGCGGCTGATAGCCGCCCCTACGGATATAACGCATAAACAACACGCACCCCCGGCAGTTCTTAACCTGCCGGGGGTGCGTTTATCGTTTTTCCAGGTCTGTTTTCTATTCGCGGTCCGGGTCCGGGCGGCCTTTCGGTCTGCCGCCGGTGGTGATGCCGAATTTTTTCCGGACGCTGTCAAGCTGGGTCAGTTGTTCCTCCGTCAGCAGGCGCACCTCCCCCAGTCCCAGCATATGCTCATACATGATGACCGTATGCTCCAGACATTCGGTGCGGAACAGGGCCTGCAGCACGTCCGCGCCCCAGGTCACCGCGCCGTGGTGCTCCAAAAAGCAGCCGTTATATTCCCGGCAATACACCGCCGCCCCCTCTGCCAGCTCGGCAGAACCGGTCACGGCGTAGGGCGCGCAGGGAATGACCCCAAGCTGCACCGCCGTTTCCAGGGAGATGGCCATATCAAAGTCACGTCCCAGGGTGGCAAAGGCCGTTGCGGCGGGGGAATGGGCGTGAACCACGCCGCCCAGAGCCGGGTTTTCCCGGTAGACAGCTAGGTGCATGGCGATCTCGCTGGAGACCTTCCGGGTGCCCTCCAAGACCGTGCCGTCGAGAGCCACACGCACCAGCATATCCTCCGTCAGAAAGCCCTTGGAAACGCCGGTAGGCGTTGCCCAGACGGTGCCGTCGTCCATGCGGGCGGAAATATTGCCGTCGTTGGCGGCCACATAGGCCCGCTGATAGAGCCTGCGCCCAGCCTCCAAAATGGCCTGTTTTGCCTCAGCGGCGGATGTATAGCTCATGGCATGGCCTCCGGAAACAGCCTGCGGAAATTCTCCTCAAAGGGTGCGCGGACGATGCCCCGCTCCGTGACGATACCGGACAGCAGGCTGTGGTCGGTCACGTCGAAGGCAGGGTTGTAGCACTCCACCTCCGGCAGGGCCATGGGCTTTTCGTAGTACAGCTCCCGGATCTCGCTGTGAGGCCGCTCCTCAATAGGGATGTGGTCGCCGGAGGGGCAGTGAAAGTCGATGGTGGTGGACGGCCCCAGGGAATAGACGGGGATGCCGTAGTAGTGGGCCAGGACCGCCAGCCCCGACGAGCCGATCTTGTTGGCCACATCGCCGTTGCGGGCGATGCGGTCACAGCCGAAAAACACCGCCTGGACCTTGCCCTGCTTCATGACGATGGAGGCCATGTTGTCGCAGATGAGGGTGCAGGGGACCCCGGCCCTGGTCAGCTCATAGCTGGTCAGCCGCGCACCCTGCAGCAGCGGACGGGTCTCGTCCACGTAGACGTGGATGTTCATGCCCTTTTCCTTTGCCAGATAGAAGGGTCCCTGGGCCGTGCCGTAGCGGGAGGTGGCCAGAGGTCCGGCGTTGCAGTGGGTGATGACGCCGTCGCCGTCCTTCAAAAGAGACAGGCCGTACTCGGAGATTTTGCGGCACATCTCCATGTCCTCGGCGTGGATGGCTTTTGCCTCGGCGGTCAGGGCGTCCAGCAGCTCCTGCCGGGGACTTTCCCGGTGAGCCAGCACCACGCCGTCCATGCGTTTGAGCATACAGCCCAGATTGACCGCCGTCGGACGGGAGCTGTTGAGATACTCGGACAGACGGGAGTATTCCCGATAGAAGCCGTCAAAGTCCGGTTCGTCAATCGCCTTTGCCAGCACCGCCATGGCATAGGCGGCAAAGATGCCGATGCAGGGGGCGCCGCGTACCCGCAGCTTATAGATGGCCTCCCACATGGCGTCCTTGTCGGTGAGGGTCAGATATTTTGTTTCGTTGGGGAGCAGGGTCTGGTCCAGGACGACGATACTGCGCCCGTCGTCTCCCAGACGGACATTGACCGCGTGGGTCACGGACTGCATACTCATCTGTTACAGCGCTTCGCCCATGGCCTCGATGCTCTCGCGGACCAGACGGCGGAAGAAGGGAGCGACCCGGTTGGCGGTGTCGAAGACCTCCTGATGGCTCAGGGCCACGGGGGAGATGCCCGCTGCCAGGTTGGTGATGCAGGAGATACCGCAGACCCGCATCCCGGCGTGACGTGCGGCGGCTGCCTCGCAGGCGGTGGACATGCCCACGCTGTCGGCGCCCATGAGGCCCAGCATTTTGATCTCAGCCGGCGTCTCGTAGGTGGGGCCGGTGAGCTGGCAGTAGACGCCCTCCTGCACGGGAATGTCCAGACGGGCGGCGGTGTCGCGGATGGTCTTGCTCAGCTCGCGGTCGTAGACCTCGCTCATGTCCGGGAAGCGGGGGCCAAGCTCCTCGATGTTCGCGCCGATGAGGGGGTTGGGGAAGAAGGACATGATGTGGTCGCGGATGATCATGAAATCGCCCACGTGGAAGCTCTTGTTGATGCCGCCGGCTGCGTTGGTCAGGAACAGGACCTTGGCGCCCATGAGTCGCATCAGACGGGTGGGCAGCAGGACATCCTGGATGGAATAACCCTCGTAATAGTGGACACGACCCTGCATGATGACCACCTTGACCTTGCCGAAATAGCCGAAGACAAAACGGCCCCGGTGGCCTGCGACGGTGGAAACGGGGAAGCCTTCGATGTCGTGGTAGTCTACGGTGGCTACGGCCTCGATCTCATCGGCCAGAGCACCCAGGCCGGAGCCGAGGATCAGAGCGACGTCGGGAACAAAATCGGTCTTTTCGCGCACGCAGGCGAGACATTTTTGCAGCTTTTCGTATGCAGTCATGGGAAATACCTCCTAAAATGATTACAGATTCCTGAGACGCGCCAGGGCCTTCTGGAATTCCTCCGGCAGGGGCGTGGTAAAGGTCATTTCCTCCCCCGTGCGCGGATGGGTAAAGGTCAGCTCCCGGGCATGGAGACACTGGCTCGTCAGGCCCAGCTCCGGCTTTTTCACGCCGTAGACCGGGTCGCCCGCGATGGGATGGTGGATGTAGGCCATGTGGACACGGATCTGATGGGTGCGGCCCGTTTCCAGACGGCAGCGCAGATGGGTATAGGCGCCGTAGCGGTCGATGACCTCCCAGTGGGTCACGGCGGGGCGGCTGTTTTTCTCCGTCACCGCCATGCGCTTGCGGTCGGTGGGATGGCGGCCGATGGGCGCGTCGACGGTACCGGAATCCTCCCGGAAGCCGCCGCGGACAATACATTCATACACCCGGCGCAGGCTGTGATCCTGCAGTTGGGCGGCAAGGGACTGATGGGCAAAGTCGTTCTTCGCCACGATGAGCAGGCCGCTGGTGTCCATGTCGATGCGGTGGACGATACCGGGCCGCTTTTCGCCGTTGATGCCGGAGAGGGAGTCGCCGCAGTGGTGCAGCAGGGCGTTGACCAGGGTGCCGTCCTCATGCCCCGCCGCCGGATGGACCACCAGGCCCTTGGGCTTGTCGATGACCAGAACGTCCCCGTCCTCGTAGACCACGTTCAGAGGAATGTCCTGAGGCACAAGCTCCGTCTCACGAATCTCCGGCAGGAGGATGTCAAATTCCTGCCCGGCCTCGGTCTTGGCGTTTTTCTTCACGGGCCTGCCGCCGCACGTCACGCAGCCCTGCTCCAACAGCCGCTGGATGGCGCTGCGGGTCAACTCCGGCAGGGTGCGGGCAAGGAACACGTCCACCCGCTGACCGCTCTGCTCAGCCGTCCGCTTCATGCTTTTTCTCGCGGTCGAAGAACAAAATGCAGACCAGCAGCGCTATGCAGCCCACGGTGATAAAGCAGTCGGCCACGTTGAAGACGGGGAACTCCACAAAGTCAAATTTGATCATGTCGGTCACGGAGCCGCTGACCAGGCGGTCGATCATGTTGCCGATGCCGCCGCCCGCAATGGCCGCCAGACAGATCCACTCGAATTTTTTCGTCAGCCATTTGCGCCAGATCATGACCCCCAGCACCGCCAGGAACAGGACCATGATGAGGATGAACAGCCAGGTTTGGCCGCTGAGGATGCCCCAGATGGCGCCGTCGTTTTCCGTGTGGGTGATGTGGAAGATCCCCAGGATGCTTTCCGACGGCAGGGAGCCTGCGCGGTCAGCGGCAAGGGTCAGGGCCTTCGTCCACTGGTCCAGACCGACGATGGCTGCGGCAATGACCGCTAAAAGTACGTAGAACATAAGAAATCACCTGTTTCGGAGGATGTTTTTTTGGGTTTGGTGAACAGTGAATGGTGAATAGCGAATGGTGAATGGTGAATAGTGAATAGTGAATAAGTGTGGTGTCTGCTGCGCAGACAGAATATAAAGCTGCACTTCCGGCAAACGCTTCGTAGGGCGCGGCGACTCTGCCGTGCCGAAATGATTCTTGTGCGCGTCAGCGCACACATTACCTGTTCACTGTTCACTGTTCACCGTTCACTATTCACTGTTCACAGCTTTTTCCAAAGGGCGGACAGGGTCGTCCGCCCCTACAGACACAAACGGGAAGTGCGGCGGATAAACCGTCCGCCCCTACTGGTTCGCAAATTTTCTGCTCTGGGCGACGGCCAGAGCGTCGCAGCGGTTGTTTTTTTCGTTTTCCGCGTGACCCTTGACCCAATGCCAGGTGACACTGTGCTTGCCCAGCAGGGGAAGCAGCCGCTCCCACAGATCCACGTTCAGAGCCGGCTTTTTGTCCGCCTTGCGCCAGCCGTTTTTCCGCCAGGTATAGACCCAGCCCTTGTCCACGGCGTCAAAGACGTACTTGGAATCGGTATAGAGGTCCACGGCACAAGGCTCCTTTAAGGCCGACAGGGCGAAAATGACACCGGAAAGCTCCATGCGGTTGTTGGTTGTCTCCCGTTCGCCGCCGGAAAGCTCCTTCTCCCGGCCGTTCCACTCCAAAATCGCGCCCCAGCCGCCGGGTCCCGGATTTCCCGAGCAGGCGCCGTCGGTATAAATCGTGACCTGTTTCATTCGTCCATTTTCAGCACAGCCATAAACGCCTCGGACGGCACGGACACCGTACCGAACGTTCTCATCCGCTTTTTGCCTTCCTTCTGCTTCTCCAGCAGCTTCTTCTTCCGGGTGATGTCGCCGCCGTAGCACTTGGCCAGCACGTCCTTGCGCAGGGCCTTGATGGTCTCGCGGGCGATGATCTTCCCGCCGATGGCCGCCTGAATGGGGATCTCGAACATCTGGCGGGGGATGTTCTCCTTCAGCTTCTCGCAGATTTTTCTCGCACGGGCGTAGGCGTTGTCGGCAAAGAGGATGAAGGACAGGGCATCGACGATGTCGCCGTTGAGCAGGATGTCCAGCTTCACCAGCTTGCTCTCCCGGTAGCCGTCCATCTCGTAGTCCAGGGAGCCGTAGCCCCGGGTGCGGGACTTCAGAGCGTCAAAAAAGTCGTAGATGATCTCGTTGAGGGGCATATAATAGCGCAGCTCCACACGGCCCTGGTCCAGATAGGTCATGTCGCGGTATTCGCCGCGGCGCTGCTGGCACAGGTCCATGATGTTGCCCACGTATTCCGGCGGGGTCAGGATGCTGGCCCGGACAAAGGGCTCCTCGCAGGAGGCGATGTCCGCCGGGTCGGGATAGTTGAGAGGGGTGTAGATCTCCACCGTCTCGCCGTTGGTTTTGGTGACCCGGTAGACGACGTTGGGGGCGGTGGTGATCAGGTCCAGATTGTACTCCCGCTCCAGCCGCTCCATGATGATCTCCATGTGCAGCAGTCCCAAAAAGCCGCAGCGGAAGCCAAAGCCCAGGGCGATGGAATTTTCCTGGGTGTAGGACATGGAGGCATCGTTGAGCTTGAGCTTTTCCAGAGCGTCCCGCAGGTCGCCGTACTTGCTGCCGTCGGCGGGATAGACGCCGGAATAGACCATGGGCTGCACCGCCTTGTAGCCGGGCAGCGGCTCGGCGCAGGGGTTTTCCGCGCCGGTGATGGTGTCTCCCACCCGGGTGTCAGCCACGGTCTTGATGGAGGCGGTCAGGTAGCCGACCTCGCCTGCCCCCAGAGCGTCTGCCGGGTCCATGCCCAGAGGCGACAGAGTGCCCACCTCCACGACCTTATACACAGCGCCCGTGGCCATCATGCGCACGTCCATGCCCGGACGCAGTACGCCGTTTTTTACCCGCAGGTAGACGATGACGCCCCGGTAGGAATCGTACTGGCTGTCGAAGATCAGCGCCTGCAACGGCGCGTCTCTGTCGCCCTCGGGGGCGGGGATGCCGCTCACCACCGCCTCCAATACGCTGTGGATATTGATGCCGTTTTTGGCGGAGATCTCCGGGGCGTCGAGAGCCGGAATGCCGATGACGTCCTCGATCTCATGCTTGACCTCCTCGGGTCTTGCGGCGGGCAGGTCGATCTTGTTGATGACCGGCACTACCTCCAGCCCGGCGTCCACCGCCAGATAGGTGTTGGCAAGGGTCTGGGCCTCGATGCCCTGGGAGGCGTCCACCACCAGCACCGCGCCCTCACAGGCGGCCAGGGAGCGGGACACCTCATAGTTAAAGTCCACATGGCCCGGTGTGTCGATGAGGTTGAGGACGTAGCGCTCGCCGTTGTCGGCGGTGTAATCCAGCTTGACGGCGCGGGCCTTGATGGTGATGCCGCGCTCCCGCTCCAGATCCATGGAGTCCAGGATCTGGTCGGACATCTCCCGCTTGTCGACGGTGTTGCACTCCTCCAGCAGGCGGTCTGCCAGGGTGGATTTGCCGTGGTCAATGTGGGCGACGATGGAAAAATTTCGGATATGGTTCAGATCGGTCATAGCAGTGCCCTTATTTCATGAATTTGTCGATGGCCTCGCACAGGTCTAAAATGGCGGCCTCGTCGCCGTCCTCCACCGCCTCGACGATGCAGTGCTGCAGGTGCTCCTGCAAAATGACCTTGCCGGTGTTCTCAATGGCGGCGCGGACGGCGGCAAGCTGCACCAGCACCTCGGCGCAGTCCTCGTCGTTTTCCACCATGCGCTTGACCTTTTCCAGATGGCCGATGGCCCGGGCAAGACGGTTGGCGACGGCTTTCTTGTTGGCGTGGACGTGGGGATGGGCTGTCTCTTATACACATCTCCGAGCCCACGAGACGTAGAGGAATC
>CAMFZO010000051.1 GCA_946006895.1 uncultured Clostridia bacterium
TCTTGCCGCCGCCGTTGGGGCCGGTGACGACGATGAATTTTTTATCCTCCACGGTCAGAGAGACATCCTGCAGGATGTCCACGGCGCCGTCCGCGCCCTCTACCCGGTAGGACAGATGCTTGATTTCCAGCATTGCTTGTTCCTCGCTTGTGGTTATCTTTCGGTTTTACAGATATTGCTATCACTATATCATATTTTTCCCCCTCTTGCAATCATGATACAGAAAAATCTCCTTTGGCCGGGCGCGACCTGTGAGACAGGCGCTTTTTCTTGACCTGGGAGGAAGGCTGTGGTAGAATAAAAATACGGCCTGCCGCCGGGGCTTTGAAAGGAGGGCGTTCGATGAAGCAGACCACCAAACAGGCGATCCAGGCGTCTTTCCGGACGCTGCTGCTGGCAAAATCCCTGGACAAGATCACGGTCCGCGACATCGTTGAGGACTGCGGTCTGACCCGCAACACCTTTTACTACCACTATGAAGACATCTATGACCTCTTTGACGACTATCTGGACACCTGTATGTACCAGGTGTGGCAGTCGCTGCCCCCCGGGAGCCGCTGGAACACCCTCCTTCTGCGGCTGCTGGACTGCCTGTGCGAAACGCCCCAGATGGGCCGCCACATTTTCTTCTCCAACAAGCGGGACGCGGTGCGCAGCTATCTGAACAAGATCCTGTCCACGGTCCTGGACCGCTATATGGACGAGACGATGCAGGGCCTGCAGCTCGACGCCGCCGACCGCCGCCTCATCTGTGACACCTGCACCCACGCCCTCTACGGTCTTATTGAGCAGAGCCTCACCGGGCCGGACGCGCCCCTGCTGAGGCAACGGCTGTCCCGCGTCACCCAATGCTTTGAGGGCGGCATCCGCAGCGCGCTGGAATACTGCGCGGCACATTCCATCAAGGAGGTTTCTCCATGAAACAGCACAACGGCGTAGTCAAAAGCGCGAAAATCATCAATGTGATCTCGGCCGGACTCATGTCTCTGGCGGGGCTTTTGCTCCTGGTCATCCCCGATTTAGAGACAATGGTCGCCCAGCGGATCGTTCTGGGGACCCTCTTCGGGCTGACCGGCGCGGCCAAGATCTTCGGTTATTTTTCCAACGACCTCTACCGGCTGGCCTTTCAGTTTGACCTGGCCATCGGCATCTTCTGCATCCTGCTGACCCTCCTGACGGAGCTGATGCCGGAATATGCCTTCGGCACGCTGCCCATCATTTTCGCGGCCTATGTGAGCCTGGACGGTCTGCTGAAGATCCAGACCTCCATTGACGCCCGGCGCTTCGGCATGAAAAGCTGGATCGTCATGCTGATCACGGCGGTAATGCTTTTCGGCGCGGGCGGGTTTGCCCTCGGCGCGGTGCTGGCACAGCTTCTGCGGCCCAACGCCGTTGTTGGTATCGCGCTGATGGCGGACGGGCTGGAAAACATCTGGATCACCGCCTCCACCGTCCGCATCCGGGCCAGAAAAAAGAACCTCTCCGGCCAATTTGGTTTGGAGGAGGAATAACGGAAACAAAGACCTCCGGCACTGTGCCGGGGGTCTTTGTTTGACTAAGGGCTAAGGGCCAAGGGTGAATGACTGAGGTGTCTGCTGCGCAGACGATTCAAATATTATTTGTGAACAGTGAACGGTGAAAAGTGAAGAGTGAACAAGTGATGTGTGCGCTGCGCGCACAATTAAAAAACGGCGCGCCGGGGTCGTCGCGCCCTACGGCAATGAACGCACTTCCTCTGTAGGGGCGGACGGGACGTTTGCGAGCGCCGCCGGTGGCGGATACAGCGAGCAAAAAGGAGTGGCAGCGGTCGTCAGGGGACCCGGCGCAGCCCAGCAAAGCGGGTGCGCTGGGGAGAGGACGAGCAACGAAATGTGCGCATGTTCGGCGCAAAGCGCCGAACGGAGCAAAATGGAGTTTGCGAGGACGAGAAGCCGCCGTCAGCGCGGCGCGCAAATTTCGGGCACCGTAACAGGAGGACGGCCCCTACGGGGGTGCGCGTTAAAGCGGGCGGCTGATAGCCGCCCCTACAGAGCTTCTTTGGCCGTGCGTTCATAATTTTTCCTGTCTGCGAAGCAGACACCTCAGTCATTCACTATTCACTTTTCACCATTCACTGTTCACTGTGCGCGGGCGGCTGATAGCTGCCCCTGCGAACGTTTGTTGGAAGTGCGTTTATTATGCCGTCATTTGCCCTTGCGCCAGCAGCCCTCGCCCCAGTTGGCGAAATTCCACTGGTCGGAATAGGGGCTGTATTCGTAATCCACGTAGTACAGGACCCCGCCGCTGGGGATAAAATTGGTGGGATAATAGTCAATGTTGATCCCCGCGGCATAGAGGGCCGGACACAGGGCGCGGATCTGGCTCAGCCACGGCTCCAGATCCTCTCCGCGCTGGGCCAGCTCGGCCACCGTGGGGCCGTCGATATACTGCTTTCGCAGTCGCTCAGCCGGACGGTCCACCTCCAGAAGCTCCGGCATGGGAACGCCCAGCTTCCGCAGGCGTTCGTAGGCGTCCAGCTCCGCAGCCAGCTTGTCGCCGAACTGGTAGTAATCGCACGGCTCATGGTGAAGCTGCTTCACCACATACCGCAGAGCGCCGTCGGCCACCAGATAGGAATAGCCGCCCTTCCCCTTGCCGAGGAGGCGCTCGATCTGCCAAAGCCGCCCGTTGACGGCGATCTGCTCTTCCATATATTTGCCTCCATAGTAAAGTGAATCGTGCGCAGTGAGCAGTGAATAGTGAATGGTGAACAGTGGAAAGTTGTATAGTAAATATCGAGCTTTACTACAGCGCAGAACGGCTGCATTCCGGCATCGGCTATACTGCCCCGAATGATTTTTTCACTATTCTTTGTGTCCACTAATCTTGACAAGTTTCGGTATGTGTGCGCTCTGCGCACATATTTTCATTCGTCTGCGAAGCAGACACCTCCGTTATTCACTGTTCACCGTTCACTTTTCACTGTTCACCATTACCAAATAACGGCATGGCAGAGTCGCCATGCCCTACGGTCTATCAAATGAACGTTCCATCGTAGGTGCGGGTGTTTTTTGATGCCGCAAGAAAGACAGGCTCACGTTTCCTCAAACTGGCTGTTATACAGCTCGGCGTAGAAGCCGCCCTTTTCCAACAGCGCCTCATGGGTGCCGCTCTCCACAATATCGCCGTCGCGCATGACCAAAATCAAATCGGCGTCGCGGATGGTGGACAGGCGGTGGGCGATGACGAAGGACGTTCGGTCCTTCATCAGGGCGTCCATGGCCCGCTGGATCTTCAGCTCCGTCCGGGTATCCACCGAGCTGGTGGCCTCATCCAAAATCAGCATGGGCCGGTCGGCGATCATGGCCCGGGCGATGGTGAGCTGCTGCTTCTGGCCCTGGGACAGGTTGACCCGGTCGTTGAGGACCGTATCGTAGCCCTTGGGCAGAGTGCGGATGAAGTGGTGCAGACCCACGGCCTTACAGGCGCGGATCATCGTCTCGTCGGAGACGTTTTTCTCGCAGTAGACCAGATTTTCCCGCACGGTGCCCTCAAACAACCAGGTATCCTGGAGGACCATGCAGAACTGGTCGTGAACCGCCTCCCGGGTCAGGTCCTCCGTCGGCACGCCGTCAATGCGGATCTGGCCGCCCTGCAGCTCATGGAAGCGCATGAGCAGGTTGACCATGGTGGTCTTTCCGGCGCCGGTGGGTCCGACAATGGCGATCTTCTGGCCCGGCTTGGCAAGGGCGGAAAAATCGTGGATGACCGTCCGGTCCGAGTCCTCATAGCCGAAGCGCACGTGGTCAAATTCCACCTTGCCCCGGACGTTTTCCAGGGACTGCTGCTTGCCGCTCTCGTCGGAAAGCTCCTCGGCCTCCAGAAACTCAAAGACCCGTTCGCCGGCAGCCGCCGCCGACTGCATATGCTGCATGGCCTGGGCGATCTGGGACAGGGGCTGGGTAAAGTAGCGGATGTAGAGCATGAAGGCCACGATGGTGCCGAATTGCATATGGCCGCCCAAGATCAGCAGCGCGCCGACCACGCACACGGCCACATAGCCCAGGTTGCCCACGAAGCTCATCAGGGGCATCATCATGCCCGAAAGGCTCTGGGCGCGGAAGCCGCTGCTGCGCAGGGCTTCATTCATCCGGACAAAGGTCTGCCGCGCCGCCTTTTCGCCGTTGTAGGCCTTGACCACCGTGTGGCCGGTGTAGATCTCCTCAATGTGGCCGTTGAGCTCGCCGAGATGGCGCTGCTGGCGGGCGAAATACTTCTGGCTGCGGCCCATGATGAAGAACATCAGGCTGAAGCCCAGCAGCGTCGCCACCACCGCCGTCAGGGTCAGCACCCAGTTGTGGCGGAGCATCATCACCAGGGAGCCGAGCATCAGCGTCACCGCCGTGACAAGCGTGGCAGCGCCGGTGTGGAGGGAGACACCGATGGTATCGGCGTCGTTGGTCACGCGGGAGAGGATGTCGCCGGTGGAGTGGCGGTTGAAATACCACATGGGCAGCCGGTTGATCTTCCGGGAAATGTCCGAACGCATCCGGCGGGTGACGTTCTGGGTCACGGTGACCATGATGGCGTTCTGGGTGATGGTCAGGAGCAAACTGACCAGGTAAAAGACGATCAGCGTGATGCCGATGCGGGCCACGGCGCTCATGTCGATGCCCGTAAGCATTCCTTCGACGATGAGATTGGTCAGGTCGGACAGCTTATCCGGCCCCAGCAGAGTCAGGACGGTCCCGGCCAGAGCGGCCAGCAGGGCGATGAGCAGGGCGGGCCAGTACCGGCTGCTGTAGCGCAGGAGCTTTTTCCAGGTGCCGGTAAAGTCCCTGGAACGCTCGAAATTCTTGGGTCCGTGAGGTCCGGGCATTATGTCAGCTCCTCTCTTGAAAGCTGGGAATAGGCGATCTGGCGGTAGACCTCGCAGCTTTCCATCAGTTGGGTGTGGGTGCCGATGCCCGCCATACGGCCCTCGTCCAGGACGACGATCTTGTCCGCGTCGCGGATGGTGCCGATGCGCTGGGAGACGATGATCCGGGTGGCGCTGCCGCATTCTCTGTCCAGGGTGCGGCGCAGGGTCCGGTCGGTCTTGTAGTCCAGGGCGGAGAAGGAGTCGTCAAAGAGGAAGATCTCCGGCTTGCGGCAGACGGCGCGGGCAATAGAGAGGCGCTGCTTCTGACCGCCGGAAAGGTTGTCGCCGCCCTGCGCCACAAAGCTGTCGGCGCCCTGCTCCATTTGGTCCACAAATTCCGCCGCCTGAGCGGTCTGGATGGCGTGAGAAACCTCGTCGTCTGTGGCGTCGGGACGTCCGTTGTCGCCGTAGGTGACGTTGGAACGGACCGTTCCGCTGAAGAGCACCGCCTTCTGGGCCACGTAGCCCAGCTTGTTGTGCAGGGCCTCCTGGGAGTATTCCCGCACGTTGACCCCGTCCACCAGGACCTCGCCCTCAGTGGCATCGTAGAACCGGGGGATCAGGTGCAACGCGGTACTCTTGCCGCTGCCGGTGGCACCGATGAAGGCCACCGTTTCGCCTGGCTCGGCGGTAAAGGTCAGATCGTGGAGGACATCCTCCTCCGCATCCGGGTATCTGAATGTAACATGGCGGAACTCCACCCGGCCCCGCTGGCTTTCGTCGCCGGAGGTACGCTTGCCGTCCAGAATGGCGGGGGTCATGTCCAGGACCTCGCAGATGCGCTTGGCCGAGACCTGGGCGCGGGGCAGAAGAATGAACAGGGCCACCAGCAGCATGAAGGACATGACCACCTGCATGGCGTAGGAGGAAAAGACGATCATGTCGGAGAACAGGCCCAGCTTTTCGGTCATGGCGGCGGCGTTGATGAGGGCCGCGCCGATCCAGTAGATGGCCAGGGACAGACCGGAGAGCACCATCTGCACCCCGGGCATCAGGCACTGAAGGGTACGGACGGCGCTGAGGTTGGTCCGGGTCAGGACCTCGTTGGCTTTCTCGAATTTTTCCTCCTGGTAGCCCTCGGCGTTGTAGGCCCGCACCACGCGGATGCCCGTCAGATTTTCGCGGGTGACGCGATTGAGGTCGTCGGTGAGGACCTGCAGGCGCTTGAACTTGGGCAGCACCACCAGCATCCCCACGCCCACCAGGGTCAGCAGCAGGATCACCGCCACCGCCGTGG
This sequence comes from uncultured Clostridia bacterium, assembly GCA_946006895.1. GTDB lineage: Bacteria > Bacillota > Clostridia > Oscillospirales > Oscillospiraceae > JAZOXB01. Next base: position 6,138 of record CAMFZO010000051.1, read on the forward strand.
CAAAGGACCACTGCCAGCTTTTGCCGGAGATCTTCAAAATGGCCCAGATGGCGGTCAGGGGGGCTTTCAGGACCACCTGCAGGCCCATGACCACGGCGTTCTGGACCTGGGTCACGTCGTTGGTGGAGCGGGTGATGAGGCTGGCGGTGGAAAAGGCGCCGATCTCCTCCATGGAGAAGGACTGGACGCGGTCAAAGAGCCGCAGCCGGAGCCGGGCGCCGAAGTCAGAGGCGATCCGCGCCACAATAAAGGCCACGATGGCTGAGGCCAGCAGACTGCCCAGGGCGCACAGGAGCATTTTCCCTCCGGCGGTGAGGATAGCGCTCATGGCGCTGCCTTCGGTCTGCACCAGAGTGGTGATCTCCGACATATAATCCGGCAGCGTCAGGTCCAGCCAGACCTGCACCAGAATAAAGAGGAAACTCACCGCCGTCAGCAGCCAATCGCGCTTTGAGAGGGTTTTAAACAGCTTGAGCATAAACGGATTCCTTTCCGGAGCTTCGCGGATGCCGCGCCGGTGGGCGGGCGGACATCCGTTGGGTCGCATGAAATGATGTATCCGGTCGGCCGCACTGCGGCAGTCCGATAGGGCATCATTATAGCAGAAATTTCCCCGGGAGTTGTGTTGAAATTGTGAACTTTTTCGCCGGGAAAACGGAACGCCTGCCCTTTTGTTTTTGTGAACAGCGAACGGTGAAAAGTGAATAGTGAATAGGTTTGGTGTCTGCTGCGCAGACGATTGTATTTTGTAGGGGCGGCTATCAGCCGCCCGAATACTATGAGGCTGCTTTCCAACGGGCGGCTGATAGCCGCCCCTACACTAATACTCCATACTTGGCGTAGGGCGCGACCACTGGGCGCGCCGTAAATTGAAATCCGTGCGCGACAGCGCACACATTACCTGTTCACTATTCACTGTTCATTGTTCACTGTTCACTGCTTCTATCAATGGGCGGACAGAGTCGTCCGCCCCTACACTAAGACCCCATACTTGGCGTAGGGCGCGACCACTGGGCGCGCCGTTCTTTTTGATCCGTGCGCAGAGCGCACACATTACCTGTTCACTGTTCATTGTTCACCGTTCACTGCTTCTATCAATGGGCGGACAGAGTCGTCCGCCCCTACAAAGTTTATTGAGAGTATGGCGGGCGGCTGATCGCTGCGCAGCCGTTGGCAAGGTATGAGCGCTACGGATGCGCCGTACCCCCTGCGGGTGCTGTCCCTGCGGGTGCAACCGGGGACTTCTGCGCTTTGTGCGCAAAAAAACCTGGGGCGGCCGATGACCGCCCCAAGGGTTTTTATACCACAATAAAATTACAGCAGATTCTGCTCCGTTTCCCTGTCGAACAGGTGCATCAGCGACGGGTCGAAGTCGAAGCCCACATCCGCGCCGGTACGGACGCTGTCCAGATCCAGGCCCGCCGTGGGGATCACCGCCACCACGTCCCGGTCCGCCACAGTCAGGTGCAGATGCATTTCGCTGCCCATCATCTCCGACACGTCGATCTTGGCGCTGAAATGATTGCCGCCCAGAGTCAGATGGACCGGACGCACACCGACCACCAGGTCCGTCTCCGGCTGCTGCTTTGCCCGCAGGGCCTGCTGCTGCGTCTGGCTCAGGGTGATCTGCCTGCCCAGCAGCTCCACGCTGTAGGTATCGCCGCGCTTGACCAGCCTGGCATCCTCAAAGAAGTTCATCTGCGGCGTGCCGATGAAGCCCGCGACGAACAGGTTCTGCGGATGGTGGAACACCTCCTGGGGCGTGCCGATCTGCTGGATGAAGCCGTCACGCATGATGACGATACGGTCGCCCAGGGTCATGGCCTCGGTCTGGTCGTGGGTGACGTAGACAAAGGTCGTGTCGATGCGGGAGCGCAGCTTGATGAGCTCGGCGCGCATCTGATTGCGCAGCTTGGCGTCCAGGTTGGACAGAGGCTCGTCCATGAGCAGCACCTGGGGGTTGCGGACAATGGCGCGGCCGATGGCCACACGCTGCCGCTGACCGCCGGACAGAGCCTTGGGCTTGCGGTCCAGATATTCGGTGATGCCCAGGATCTCCGCGGCCTCACGAACCTTCCGGTCGACCTCAGCCTTGGGGACCTTCTTCAGCTTCAGGGAGAAGGCCATATTTTCATAGACCGTCATATGGGGATACAGGGCGTAGCTCTGGAAGACCATGGCGATATCACGGTCCTTGGGGGCCACGTCGTTGACCAGACG
>CAMFZO010000052.1 GCA_946006895.1 uncultured Clostridia bacterium
CGCGCCTTCGGCGCTATAAAAAGGTTTTAAACCTTTTTATCAGATTCTAGTATAATCGTCAATTTTGGTAAACCGGCGGTAGGTCTTGCCGTCACGCTCCACGATCTCATTCCACATGGAAGCGGGCCGCACCCAGATGCCGCCCTCGCCGTAAAGCGCCCGGTAGACCACCATTTCCTCCATGGTCTCCGAGTGACGCGCCACATAGAGCAGCTCATACTCATTGCCCTTAAAATGACGGTAACGTCCCGGCTGAAATTCCATAGCCATCCCTCCTTGTATCCTGATGATACCAGAGCCCGGACCGGATTGCAAGCATAACGTTATCGGCGGGTCTATAACAGCGTTGACGGAGCGAAGAAAGCAAAGAAGAGCGGCAAACTTTTCCTTTCCATTTTCGGTCGGATGTGGTACAATAACCACCGCGAAAAAATATACGGAGGTCTTTATGGAAGACATCATTCAAATTCTGGCGGAGGAATTGAAGCGTCCGCCTCAGCATATCCAAAATGTGGTCGCCCTGCTGGACGAGGGCAACACCATTCCTTTTATCGCCCGTTACCGCAAGGAAAGCCACGGGGCAATGGACGATACCACCCTGCGCACCCTGGCTGACCGGCTGCAATACCTGCGCAACCTCGCCCAGCGCAGAGAGGAGATTCGCAGATCCATTGACGGTCAGGAAAAGCTGACGCCGGAGCTTTCCGACGCCATCGACAACGCCAGGACCCTGGCGGAGCTGGAGGACCTGTACCGTCCCTATAAGCCCAAGCGCCGCACCCGCGCCACCATTGCCAAGGAAAGGGGCCTGGAGCCGCTGGCTCTGCTGCTGTTCTCCCAGGCGCGGGATCTGGCGGAGCCGGAGGTATTGGCGGAAGATTATGTAAACCAAGATCTGGGCGTCGGCAATGTCCAGGAGGCCCTCGCGGGCGCTTCCGACATCGTGGCGGAGATGATCTCCGATGACGCTGCCATCCGCAAAGCACTGCGCGCGCTCATGCAGCGCATGGCGGTTTTGCGCTCTGTGGCGGCCAAGGGCAAGGAGGAGGAAACCTCCGTCTATCAGACCTATTACGATTTCTCCCAGCCCCTTTCTAAGGTCCAGGGCCATCAGGTGCTGGCGGTCAACCGCGGCGAACGGGAGGATTTCCTGAAGGTCAGCGTGGAGATGGATCGGGAGCAGGCTCTGATCTGCGTGCGCAGGGCGGTGCTTGTTCCCGGCGGCGGGGCGGCAGCCTTTGTCCGCGCTGCGGCGGAGGACGCTTACGACCGCCTCATCGCGCCCAGCATGGAGCGGGAGCTGCGCACAGCCCTGACGGATGAAGCCAACGAGGGCGCTATCCGCAATTTCGCGCTGAATCTGCGGCCGCTGCTCATGCAGCCGCCGGTCAAGGGCCATGTGACCATGGGATTGGATCCCGGCTACAGCCACGGCTGCAAGGTGGCGGTGGTGGACAGCACGGGAAAGGTCCTGAACACCGCCGTGGTCTATCCTACTTTCTCCAAAATGAAGCGGGAGGAGGCCATCACCACTCTGGCGCGGCTCATTGAAAAACACGGCGTGGAGCACATCGCCATCGGCAACGGCACCGCCTCCCGCGAGACGGAAAACGCTGTCTGCGAGCTGATGGGCCGGGTCAAGGGCGTGTCCTATATGATTGTCTCTGAGGCCGGCGCGTCGGTCTATTCCGCTTCCAAGCTGGCGACGGAGGAGTTCCCCCAGTATGACGTGAATCTGCGCAGTGCCGTGTCTATTGCACGGCGGATGCAGGATCCTCTGGCGGAATTGGTAAAGATCGACCCCAAGGCCATCGGCGTGGGGCAGTACCAGCACGACCTGCCGGAAAAGCGGCTGGATGAGACTCTGGGCGGCGTGGTGGAGGATTGCGTAAACGCCGTCGGCGTGGATCTGAATACCGCTTCTGCCTCGCTTTTGCGGCGGGTTTCGGGCCTCAACGCGGCCATCGCCAAGAATATCGTCACCTACCGCGAGGAAAACGGTGCCTTTACCGCCCGCAAACAGGTTTTGAAAGTGCCCAAGCTGGGCGCCAAGGCCTATGAACAGGCGGCGGGCTTCCTCCGCGTACCGGAGAGCAGACAGGTTTTGGACAACACCGGCGTCCACCCGGAATCCTATGAGGCGGCGGAGAGGCTATTGAGCCTGTGCGGTTATTCGATGGAGGACGTGGCGCAGGGCGGTCTGGGGGAATTGAACGGCCGTCTGGAGAGCTTCGGCGTGGAGAAGGCGGCGGAGTTCTGCGGCGTGGGCGTGCCTACCCTGCGGGACATTGCAAAAGAATTATGTAAACCTGGGCGGGATCCTCGCGACGAGCTTCCGCCTCCCATTCTGCGCACCGACGTGCTGGAAATGAAGGATTTGAAGCCGGGGATGGTGCTGACGGGCACTGTCCGCAACGTCATTGATTTCGGTGTGTTCGTGGACATCGGCGTGCACCAGGACGGCCTGGTCCACATTTCCCGGGTGTGCGATAAGTTCATCAAGCATCCTTCGGAGGTGGTCTCCGTCGGCGACATTGTAAGAGTCGCCGTCCTGGAGGTTGACGAAAAGCGCAAGCGCATCAGTCTGACCATGCGCGGCCTGCCGAAAGAATAGAAAACACGGGACTGCTGTTTCATGAAGAACAGCAGTCCCGTTTTCACATTTCCCGGATGTCATGCCTTGCACACGGTGCGGATCGTTTCCTCGGCGCGGGTGAGAATGGCGTCCGTTTGGGCACCGAGGGCGGCCCGCAGATAGGCATATTCGTCCAGGGCGGCCTGACCGTGGCAGACGCGGTAAGCACCGGCGTCGCTGCCCAGGCCCACCAGTCCGCCGTGGGCGGCGACAAAGGCGGCCTTTTCCTGCTGCCTGGTCAAAAGGGGCCGAAGCACCTCGTCCGGGTAGCGGCCGCTTCCGATGAGATTGCCAACGGTGGAAAGGGTCGGTACCCAAACGGTGCCGCTTTGGGCCAGACGCAGCAGCGTTTCCTCATGGAGGAAGGCACCGTGCTCCACCGATTCGGCCTTTTCGTCCAGAGCGGCGTTGACGCTGTCATCACCGTTGGCGTGGACCATGACGGCAAAGCCCGCGTCGTGGGCCATGGCCACCATGCGGCGGATGCTGTCGGCAGGCGGAGAGATCTCCGTCAGCGCGTCGGGCCGGGAAAAGTCGATCAGGCCGGAGATCATCAGCTTGACAAAGTCGCCGCCCTGCTGCCGGACCTGCCGGAGCAGTTCGGAAAGCTCCTGCCAGGTGGAAAAGCCGCGCCCGATAAAGCCGCCGTAATGGCCCTGCAGGTGAATGGGAAAGGCAGGGGAGCGGTAGTCGATGCCGTACTGCGCCGCCAGTGCCCTGGCCCGCAGACTGACGCCCCAGGCGTCCCCGCCGTCGCGCAGAAAGCGGATGCCCCGGGCCTGATAATCCGTCAGGCGCGCCCGGATCAGACCGTCGGCGGGCTGCTGCCGGTGGGCGTCGATGGCGGCGCGGTAGTACACGCCGTCTAAGATCATATGGATATGTAAATCTCCGAACATATTGTCAATCACCGGGTCTATTATACCGCCGCCGGGAGAAAAAAACAACTTTCTGTTTTTGCTCTTTCTTTTCCGGCGGAAATAAGATATAATATAATTTACCAACAAAACCGCCCTGCGTTTTTCGGCAACAAACGGCAGGGCTTCTGAGGAAACGACATGAAACGTATCATCAGTATTCAGGACCTTTCCTGCATCGGCAAATGCTCCCAGGGCGTCGCGCTGCCGGTGCTGTCGGCCATGGGCATGGAGTGCGCCGTCCTGCCGACGGCGCTTCTTTCCACCCACACAGCCTTTGACGGCTTCGTCAGCCGGGACCTGACCGACTGCATCCGGCCCATCCTCGCCCACTGGAAGGCCCTGGGGCTTCACTTTGACGCCATTTACACCGGCTATCTGGCCTCTCAGGCGCAGATCGACCTGGTGGAGGAAATTTTTGACGACTTCGGCAGACCGGGAAACCTGTTCTTTGTCGATCCGGTCATGGCGGACAACGGCAGCCTCTATCCGGGCTTTTCCGATGATTTTCCCGGGAAAATGCGGGAACTTTGCCGCCTGGCAGACGTCATAACACCAAACGTCACGGAGGCCTGCCTGCTGACCGGTCTGGAGTACCGGACGAGTCATGACGAGGCATTTGTCCGGGTGCTTCTGGAGGGACTGCTGTCTCTGGGGGCGAAGACCGCCATCGTCACGGGCATCCGCACGGACACCAGCCATATGGGTGTGGCAGCCATGGGCGCCGACGGAAACCTCGCTCTGCATTACACCGACTATATTCCGGCGGTCTTTTACGGCACCGGCGACCTGTTCGCCTCCACCTGTGCCGGCGCGCTGACCCTGGGACTTCCCGCGTCCGACGCCATCTCCCTGGCCGCCGATCACGTGGTCAGGACCATCCGCGCCACGACCGCAGACCCGGAAGCCGCCTGGTACGGCGTGAACTTTGAGCAGACGCTGCCTGACCTGTCAGCTCGCCTGCGGGAATATCTTTTGAAGGAGGACGCCTGATGAGCTCACCGCTTCTCAAAAAGCACGGCTCCAAGCTGCCGCTGCTGCTGTGCTTTGCCATCCCATTTGTCGTATCCTGCGTCATGTTTATCTGTTACGGCCTCTATCCCTTCGGGGACGGCATGATCCTGGCCCACGACGGCTGGCACCAATATTATCCCTTCTTCGAGGACTTCCATGAAAAGCTGACCTCCGGCGGCTCCCTGCAGTACACCTGGAGCGTGGGCATGGGCACGGGCTACGCCTCCCTGTTTGCCTATTATCTGGCCAGCCCGCTGAATCTGCTGTCGGTGCTGGTGCCGACAGCCTGGCTGCGGGAGTTTTTCGCCCTGCTGACGATTTTGAAGATCTCTCTGTCCGGCCTGTTTTTCGGCCTGTTCCTGCGTATCGTCTACCGGAAAAACGATATTTCACTGGCGTATTTTGCATTGATGTACGCGTTCTGCTCCTGGGTGGGCGGCTACTACTGGAACAGCATGTGGCTGGATACCTTCGCCCTGCTGCCGCTGCTGGTGACCGGGACAGTCTGCCTGCTGCGGGAGGGGAAATTCCGCCTCTACGTCTGCGCACTGGCCCTGTCCCTGTGGTGCAATTATTACATTGCCTATTTCTGCTGCATCTTTATCCTGCTGAGCTTTATCATTTTCTGCCTGACCTGCTGGCAGGGCTGGAAGAATTTCCTGCGCCGGTTCCTGCGCATCGGAATTTGCACGGTGATCGGCGTGGGGATCACGGCCGTGCTCCTGATTCCCACCATGAAGGGCATGGAGACCACCTATTCCATGACCCCCAAAGACTTCAATCTCCTGGGCCTGAATATCGCCGAGGGCGCTTCCGGCAGCATCGCCGAGGGACAGAGCGTCTTTTCCGTTCTGCTGAAGGAGACTATCCCCGGTGTGATCTCCGCCTCCCGTGAGATCTTGGCCAATACCCTGCCCATGCCGGAGATCACAAAAATGTCCGGCCTGCCCAATATCTACTGCGGCTTCTGCGCGGCGATCCTGGCGGTCTACTATTTCTGCTGCCGGAAGATCAAGCTCCGGGAGAAGATCCTCAATCTGCTGCTTTTGCTTTTCCTGCTGCTCAGCTTCATTTTCCGCGCCCTGGACTACACCTGGCACGGCTTCCATTTCACCAATATGCTGCCATACCGCTTCAGCTTCCTGTTCAGCTTTGTGCTGATCGGTATGGCCTTCCGCGCCTACACGCTGATGGATGACTTCAAGCCCCGCTATCTGTTTGCCATCGTCCCGGTGGCGGGTCTGCTGCTGTGCAACGCCTATCTGCAGGAGGACGTGAAGACGCTGTCCCTGATCCTGGGCGGTATCGTGCTGCTGGGGATGGTAGTGTTCTTCCTGCTGCACAGAAAGAGCCGCTGGGTCTCCCAAGCCCTCCTGTTCTCCATTATTTTCTGCGAGCTGGTGCTCTGCTTCCGCCAGGGTGTGGACAAGGTCAGCGTCACCACCCGGTCTGTCTATCCCAAGGACAGTGAAGCGGTGCAGAGCCTCCTTGACAAGGCGAAGGAGCTTTCCGAAGACGAGCTTTTCTGGCGCACGGAGACTACCGCCACCCAGACCCTCAACGACGGCGCCATCAATGGCTATAACGGCGTGACCATCTTCACCTCGTCGGCCAATGTGAATTTCACCCGCTTCTCCCGTTCCCTGGGGCTGTCCTCCTGGCCGGGCAGCAACCGCACGGCCTACTATGAGTCCTCGCCCTTTACCAACACCATGTGCGGCATCAAATATCTTCTGGACCGCGACGGCCAGCACCGCAACACCTCCTACAACGCCCTGATCGCCTCGGAGGGTGGCACCAACCTGCTGGAAAACACCGCCTATATTTCCCTGGGCTTCATGACGGAGAGCAGTCTGGCGGATTTTGTGGCGGAGGAGGATAAGTACAATCCCATCTGGGAGCAGAACGATATGTTCGCCAAGGCGACGGGCATCGCGGCGTCGCTCTACACGCCGCTGACCTATGACCGGCTCATTGCCTCCGACGACAATGCCGAGCTTTATGCCAGCGGCACCTCCGGCACACAGTACTCTTATGACTGCACCGCAGCCTCCGACCGTTCCAGCCTCAGCGTCATCTATAACGCCTCCGAGAGCGGCCTCTACTGTGCCACCACCAAATTCAGCGGCGTGGATACGGTCTCGGTCTACCGCAACGGCGAGTACCTCTTTGACCGCAATATCAAGGCCCGCGCCCTGTTCAGCCTGGGCAATTTTGACGCCGGGGATGAGATCAAGCTGGTCTACTTCATCGACGAGGGCGAGAGCGGCACCTTCTCCCTGGACGTGGAGCTGATGGACAGCCTTGTGTTCAACACGGGCCTGTCCCGTCTGGCTGACGAGGTCTGGGAGCTGACGGAGGTCACGGACACCTGCCTCTGCGGCACTGTCACGGCTCTGGACGACGGCCTGTTCTACACCTCCGTTCCCTATGAGCCGGGCTGGACGGCCCTGGTGGACGGGGAGCCTGTGGAGCTGGCAGCTACCTTTGATCCCCAGAGCGCCTCGGTGAAGCTGACGGACGCCATGATTTCCTTCCCTCTGAGCGCCGGCACCCATACCGTCGAGCTTTCCTACCGGACACCGGGATTGACAGCCGGGGCGGTGATTTCCGCTGTCTGTCTGCTGGCCTTTGGGGCGCTGATCTTCCTGACCCGGAAGAAATATATCCTCCTGCCCGACCCGGAGAAAGCGCCTGCGGAAGTAACCGGAGACGCGGAAACCCCGGCCCTTACGGAGGAAGCCGCTGCGCCGGATGCTCCGGAACCCGACGACAGCGCTGAAGAATAGAAAAATGCTTCAGCACGGTTTTGCCGTGCTGAAGCATTTCCTGTATTCTTATTCTTTTCGCTCCAGACGGATGAGAAGCACCGCGATATCTGCCGGACTGACGCCGGAAATGCGGCTGGCCTGGCCGATGGAGCGGGGACGGATCTCCGACAGCTTCTGTCGGGCCTCCAAACGCAGTCCGCCGATGTCATTGTAGTCCAGATCCTCCGGCAAAAGGCGGGCTTCCTCCCGGGCAAATTCCTCCACCTGCTTTTCCTGGCGGCGGAGATAGCCCTCGTATTTCACGCGGATCTCCACCTGACGCGTCACCTCGGGCGGGAGCTCGGGACGACCGGGATCAAAGGGGGCCAGGGCCTCGTAATCCAACTCCGGGCGGCGTAAAAGATCGCTCAGCCGGGCCGAACTGACCACCGGCGCGGAGCCATGGGCCTGCAGATAAGCGTTCAGCTCTGGCGTGGCAGGAGTACCGGTGGCTTCCAGACGGCGAATTTCCTGCCGCACCGCCTCATATTTTTCCCGAACTCTTTCCGCCTGTTCCTCCGAAATCAGGCCGATGCGGCGGCCGATCTCCGTCAGACGCTCGTCGGCGTTGTCCTGGCGGTGGAGCAAACGGTATTCACTGCGGGAGGTCATAATGCGGTAGGGCTCCTGGGTGCCCTTGGTCACCAGGTCGTCGATGAGGGTGCCGATGTAGCCGTCGGAGCGCTTCAGGAGCAGCGGCTCACGTTCCAGCAGCTTCAGCGCCGCGTTGACGCCCGCCACAAAGCCCTGCACCGCCGCCTCCTCATAGCCGGAGGAGCCGTTGAACTGCCCCGCGCCGTAGAGGCCGGGGATCTTTTTTGTCTCCAGGGTGAGCTGAAGCTGAGTCGGGTCGATGCAGTCATATTCGATGGCATAGGCAGGGCGGAGCATTTCCGCGTGCTCCAGACCGGACACGGTGTGCAGCATGGCAAGCTGCACGTCCTCCGGCAGGCTGGAGGAAAAGCCCT
>CAMFZO010000053.1 GCA_946006895.1 uncultured Clostridia bacterium
TGGGCCAGCAGCTCGTAGGCGTTCTTCTCGTTCATGGAGCCGCCGTAGAGGATGGTGGTGGCGCGGGCGTTCTTGGAGCCGTAGAGCTTGCGCACGACGACACGGATGTGCTCGCAGACCTCCTCCGCCTGCTCGGGAGTGGCGGTGCGGCCGGTGCCGATGGCCCAGATGGGCTCATAGGCGATGACGACCTTGCGGATCTTCTCCTCGGGGATATCCGCCAGGGCCAGCTTGATCTGCATGGTGATCCATTCCTCGGTGATGCCGGACTCCCGCTGCTCCAGGCTCTCGCCGCAGCAGACGATGGGTACCAGGCCCGCTTCCAGAGCGGCCTTGACCTTGGCGTTGACCTCGGCGTCGGTCTCGCCCATGGCGCGGCGCTCGGAATGGCCGATGATGACGTATTTGCAGCCGGCGTCGGTGAGCATGGCGGTGGAGATCTCACCGGTGTAGGCGCCGGAGGGGTTCGGGTTGCAGTTTTCTGCGCCGATGCCGACGCGGGTCTCACGCATGGCACGGACAGCGGCGGGGATGCACACGGCGGGCACGCACAGGGCGATGTCACACCAGCGGCCCTTGGGCAGCATGGCCTTGAGCTCGGTCATAAAGGCCTTGGTCTCGGAGGGGGTCTTGTTCATCTTCCAGTTGCCTGCGATGAGGGTCTTGCGGTACTTGCGGTTCATAGCTTCGTTCTCCTTAATTCTAATACGTTATATATTTATTTGTCCTCCAGGCAGGCGATGCCGGGCAGCTCCAGACCTTCCAGGAACTCCAGGGATGCGCCGCCGCCGGTGGAAATATGGGTAATCTTGTCGGCAAAGCCAAGCTGCTCGCAGGCAGCCGCGCTGTCGCCGCCACCGACGATGGTCACCGCGTCGGCATCGGCAAGGGCCTGGGCCATGGCGATGGTGCCCTTGGCGAGGGTCGGGTTCTCAAAGACACCCATGGGGCCGTTCCAGACGACGGTCTTGGCGCCCTTAACGGCGTCGGCAAAGAGCTGGCGGGTCTTTTCACCGATGTCCAGGCCCTCCATGTCGGCGGGGATGGCGTCGGCGGAGACGGTCTTGACCTCGATGGGTCCGTCAATGGGGTTGGGGAAGGAGGCGGCCACGACGGTATCCACCGGCAGCAGCAGCTTGACGCCCTTGGCCTCGGCCTTGGCCATCATTTCCTTGCAGTAGTCGATCTTTTCCGTGTCCAGCAGGGAGTTGCCCACGCTGTAGCCCTTGGCGGCCAGGAAGGTAAAGGCCATGCCGCCGCCGATGATGAGGGTATCCACCTTTTCCAGGAGGTTGTTGATAACGTTGAGCTTGTCGGAGACCTTGGCGCCGCCCAGGATGGCGACGAAGGGACGGGTCGGGTCAGCCAGGGCCTTGCCCATGATGGAGACCTCTTTTTCCACCAGGAAGCCGCATACCGCCGGCAGATAGTCGGCCACGCCTGCGGTGGAGGAGTGAGCGCGGTGAGCGGTGCCGAAGGCGTCATTGACGAAGAGATCGGCCATGGAGGCCAGCTCCTTGCTCAGCTCCGGGTCGTTCTTGGTCTCGCCCTTCATATAGCGGACGTTCTCCAGCAGCATGACTTCACCGTCCTGCAGAGCGGCAGCCTTGGCCTTGGCATCCTCGCCGACCACGTCGGCAGCCATGATGACGGGCTTGCCCAGCAGCTCGCTCAGACGGTCAGCGACGACCTTCAGAGACAGCTCCGGCTTCCACTCACCCTTGGGCTTGCCCATGTGGGAGCAGAGGATGACCCGTGCGCCGTGGTCCATCAGATACTGCACGGTAGGCAGCGCGGCGACGATACGCTTGTCGCTGGTGATCTTGCCGTCCTTGGTGGGGACGTTGAAGTCGCAGCGGCACAGGACCCGCTTGCCCTTGACATCAACGGATTCAACGGATTTCTTGTTGTAATTCATGTGTGACCTCCTGTTAAATATTACGTTTCATTTTCCCGTACTCCCTGAGATGCGGGAACTCCTGCTGCCGCAGGGCCTCAAACACCCCGACGGCAACGGAATTGCTCAGATTCAGGCTTCGTGCGGCCTCCCGCATGGGGATGCGGACGCAGCTTTCGTAGTGGCGCTCCAGAAGCTCCTCCGGCAGGCCCTTGGTCTCCCGTCCGAAGAAAAGGTAGCAACCGTCGGCGTAATCCGCCTCGGTATAGGCCCGCGGGGCCTTGGTGGAAAACAGACGGAGCTGCCTGACGTCGTTGCGGGCGAAGAAATCGTCGAGATCCTCATAGACCCGGACGTCCACCAGGTGCCAGTAGTCCAGACCGGCGCGCTTGACGGCGGCGTCGGAGATGTCGAAGCCCAGGGGCTTGACCAGGTGCAGCACCGTACCGGTGGCGGCACAGGTGCGGGCGATGTTGCCGGTGTTTTGTGGGATCTCCGGCGCGACCAATACAACGTTCAGCATGGCTCCTCGTCGGGCGGCGGGAATTTTTTGCGCCGCCAAATCAATGTACCGCCTTATTCTATGACAAAACGCCGCAAAATTCAACAGTTTTTCTGCAGATTTCAAAAAAATTTCACACTTTTTCACTTTTCAAAATCTAAGGTTGCGTTTCCCGCCCAAATGCGTTATACTTCCCTTGTATAAACTATTTTTGCGGCGGCGGACGCGGCGTAGAGCGTGTCTGCGCAGAAGGGAAACGGCTTATGTCCCTGCGGGAACGGCTGCGCAAGGTCTGGCAGCTTTTTTTGATCTTTTTGAAAATCGGCGGGTTCACCTTCGGCGGTGGCTACGCTATGATCCCCCTCATTGAATATGAGACGGCGGAGCGGCGCCATCTGGTGGAAAAGGAGGAGATCTCCGACATTGTCGCCATCGCCGAATCCACCCCCGGCCCCATCGCCATCAACTCCGCAACCTTCATCGGCTACCGCACGGCAGGCGTTCCCGGCTCCGTGGCGGCGACCCTGGGCGTGGTGCTGCCCTCCTTCTGCATCATCCTCGTCATCGCCTATTTCCTGCGGCGGATCATGGATTACCCCGTGGTGCAGTACGCCTTTTTCGGCATTCGCGCCGGCGTTCTGGCCCTCATCGTCAAGGCCGTGATCTCCTTCTGGAAACGGGCCGATCACCATGTCTTCGGCTGGTGCGTCATGGTTTTGTCCTTCCTCTGGGCGGCCTTTACCGACTGGAGCGTCATCCTTTTGATCGCCCTGTGCGGTCTGGCGGGCTTTGTTTACTGCCTGGTCCGCGAAAAAGGAGGGAAAACGCCGTGATCTACCTGGAGCTGCTTTTCACCTTCTTTACCATCGGCCTGTTCACCTTCGGCGGCGGCTACGCCATGCTGCCCCTGATCCAGGAAAAGGTCCTGTCCCACGGCTGGATGGAAATGGAGGAGCTGACCAATTTCGTCGCCATCTCCGAATCCACGCCGGGTCCCTTCGCCATCAATATCGCCACCTATGTGGGCGCGGAGACTGCCGGCCCTCTCGGCTCTGTGTGCGCAACCCTGGGCGTGGTGCTGCCCTCTTTTATCATCATTCTCATCGTGGCCCGGTTCTATATCCGCTTCAAAAGCAGCAAGGCGGTGAGCGGCGTCATGTTCGGCCTGCGGGCAACGGTGGTGGGTCTGATGGCAAGCGCCCTGTGGGGTATGCTGGGGACGGTGTTCTTCCGCAGCATCCCGCTGGCCTGGTCGTTCCTGCTCCACCCGGAATTTTTGTGCAGCGCGGTGATCTTTATCGCCGCCGTCATTGCCGCCCTGAAAAAGGTGAATCCTATTATTATTATTGTATGCTCCGCCGCCGCCGGCATTGTGTGCGGACTGGTCTTTTTGTGAGGGCAGTTCCTGCGGATGCCAATAGAAAGTACGGCGGGCGGGTGATAGCCGCCCCTACGAAAAAACCGCTCATTTGCGCGTAGGGGCCGGCGTCCCCGACGGCCCGGGATTTTTCATTCGTGCGCGAAGCGCACACCACAGTTGTTCACTGTTCACTTTTCACTGTTCATTGTTCACTATTTCTTTACGTGGGCGGACAGAGTCGTCCGCCCCTACAGTGGTGTGCGATTTTTTGACTGTAGGGCGCGACGACTCTGTCGTGCCATCCGCGTAAGCGGAAAACGGCATCACAGAACAAATCTGTACACAGTCGTCCGCCCCTGCAGAGAAAGTGCGTGCGTAATTTTTGATCCGTGCGCGAATCGCACACCACACCTGTTCACTGTTCACTGAACAGGATGTCCGTGTCCTTTCGCGGGCGGCTGATAGCCGCCCCTACGAAAAAACCACTCATTTGCGCGTAGGGGCCGGCGTCCCCGACGGCCCGGGATTTTTCATTCGTGCGCGAAGCGCACACCACAGTTGTTCACTGTTCACTTTTCACTGTTCATTGTTCACTATTTCTTTTTGTGGGCGGACAGAGGTCTGTTGCGGTGCCCGAAATTTGCGCGCCGCACGAACGGCGGCTTCAAATTTCGACCGCTGCCACTCCTTTTTGCTCGCTGTATCCGCCACCGGCGGCGCTCGCAAACGTCCCGTCCGCCCCTGCAGAGGAAGTGCGTTCGTAATTTTCTTATTCACTGTTCACCGTTCACTAAAGCTCTTGATCTCTTAATTTTCAGCCTTTTACATTACAAAGAAAACCGCCTCCCTTTGCGGAGGTTTGGAGGACGTTTATGAGGAAAGGAAAGCTTCGTCTCTCACCGGCGCGGCTGATCGCGCTGGGCTTTTTTGTTGTGATCCTTGCCGGTGCGCTGCTTTTGACGCTGCCCTTTGCGTCAGAGGACGGCTCGTCAAATTTCCTTGACGCGCTGTTCACCTCCACCAGCGCCACCTGCGTAACGGGTCTGGTCGTCCGCGACACCTTCACCGGCTGGACGACCTTCGGGCAGATCGTCATTTTGCTTCTGATCCAGTTGGGCGGCCTGGGCTTCATGACCGTCATCACCCTGATCTCCTTTGCCATCGGCAAGCGGGTGGGCCTGTATGACCGCAAGGTGCTGATGCAGTCGGCGGGCAACTTCTCCCTCTCCGGCATCGGTGAGCTGATCCGCCGCATCGTGCCCTTTGCTTTCGTTTTTGAATTTGCCGGGGCCGTGCTCCTTGCCATCCGCTTCGTGCCGGACTTCGGCTGGGGACAGGGCATTTATTTCTCGGTCTTCCACTCGATCTCCGCTTTCTGCAACGCGGGCTTCGACCTCATGGGCGGCCGCGCCCCCTTTTCCTCCCTGACCGCCTATGTGGACGACCCCTTTGTCTCCCTGACGATCTGCGTGCTGATCGTCGTCGGCGGTCTGGGCTTCCTCGTCTGGCACGATCTGGCGCGCAACAAGTTCCGCTGGAGGAAGTATCAGCTCCACACCAAGCTCGTTTTGACCACGACGGTCGCGCTGATTCTGGGCGGCTGGCTGCTGTTCTTCGTCTTTGAAAGAGACGCCTCCATGGCGGGGATGACGGTCCCCCAGCGGCTGCTTGCCTCCCTGTTCCAGTCGGTCACACCGCGCACGGCGGGCTTCAACACCGTCGACATGGCGGCGCTGAGCGAGTCGGGCAATCTGCTCACCGATATTTTCATGCTCATCGGCGGCAGCCCCGGTTCCACGGCGGGCGGCATCAAGACCACCACCGTGGCGGTGCTGGTCCTGAGCGCCATCTCCTCAGCCTGCGGACGCACGCGGGTCAACGCCTTCCGCTATAACATCGACCGCGACACCATCCGCCAGGCCTGCTCCATTCTGACCATCTATCTGACCATGGCACTGGTGGCGATCCTGGCCATCTGCGCCGTGGAGCCGATCACGCTGAAGCAGGCGGTGTTCGAGGTGTGCTCCGCCATCGGCACCGTGGGCCTTTCCATGGGAGTCACGCCGACCCTCGCCATTGCCAGCCGCGTTATTATTATTCTATTGATGTATGCCGGACGTATCGGTGGACTGACCTTTGTGCTGCTCTTCTCCGAGCGGCGCACCGAGCCGCCCGTTGACCGCCCGAACGGAAAAATTCTGCTTGGATAATCAGGAGGCTATGTGATATGAAATCCGTTTTGATCATCGGCATGGGCCGCATGGGCCGGCACCTTGCCAAAAGAATGCACCAACTGGGCAACGAGGTGATGATCGTTGACAACAACCCTGCCATCATCGAGGCCCTGAGCGACCGTTTTACCGATTCCAGCATCTGCGACTGCACCAACGAATCCGTGATCGCCTCCCTCGGCGTGGATAACTTCGACATCTGCTTTGTCACCATCGGCGAGGACTTTCAGGCGTCGCTGGTCGTGACGAGCCTGCTTAGAAAGCACGGCGCACGCCGCATCGTCGCCAAAACCAATCAGGACATTCAGGCAGAGCTGCTGCGCACCATCGGCGCCGACGAGATCGTCTATCCCGAGGTGGACATCGCGGAAAAGCTCGCCGTGCGGTATAACGCCAAAAATATCCTTGACTTTATCCCGCTGACGGACGAATACTCCATCTATGAGCTGCCGATCCTGCCGGCCTGGGTCGGACATACGCTGATGGAGTTAAACATCCGCCGCAAATATCAGATCAACATCATCGCCGTGAAAAACGACACGAGCTTTGATGCCAATCTGGGCGCGGACTATTGCTTCCGCGCCGGCGACCATATCATCGTGATCGGCAGATCCGACGACGTGTTCAAGCTGGCCTCCAAGGCGTAAGCGCCTATGCCCTGCGCTCCTGTGCCGCGCAGACAGATTTTCTCTGTTAGGGTGATTGCATGAAAGAAAAATTCAAACATATGGTGGACCGTACCCTGGTCTACTACGTCATCATCGGCATCCTCAATTTCATCGTCTGCACCGCCATCATGTTCCTGCTGTTCAACGTCTGCGGCTTCAGCGACCATGTGGCGCCCCTGTTCAACTACGGTCTGGGCAGCGTGATCTGGTACCTGTCGTGCAGGTACCTCCTGTTTCGCGGCCACGCCTCCACCTGGCAGCAGCTCCTGCGGTTCGTGATCGAGGTGCTGGCGTGCTACGCCGTGTCCTACTATGTGGCCGCGCCGCTGCTGGCGGATGTGCTGCTGCGCTCCGAGAGCGTGCGGGACCTCTTCTCCTTCGGCGGCACCGAGGCGGAAATGATCGAGGGCAACTGCGAAATGACCCTGGGCGCCATCTTCTACGCCATTTTGAATTATTTCGGCCAGCGGTATTTCGTCTTTTCCGACCGCTTTGAGCATCACAGGAAACCGACGGAATGAGAAAGACCGTACTGATTACCGGCGCAGGCGGCGGTATGGGACAGGCCGTGTGCCGGCGGCTGCTGGAGCTGGGCTGGACGGTGTTCGGCCTGGACCGTCAGGCACCTGGGTCAGCGGAAAACCTGTGTTTTATCCCCACCGATCTGACCGATGCCGCCTCTGTGGAGGAAGCCTGCGCCCGGGTGCGGCAGCAGACACAGCACCTGGACGCCATTGTCCATCTGGCCGGGGTCTATGACCTGGATTCTCTGGTGGAGATGGACGAGCAGGCCATCACCCGGCTGTTTCAGGTCAACCTGTTCGGCGTGTACCGGGTGAACCGGGTGTTCTTTCCCCTGCTGGGCAAAGGCTCCCGGATTGTCATTACGAGCAGTGAGCTTGCGCCGCTGGCCCCGCTGCCCTTTACCGGGATCTACGGCGTTTCCAAGGCCGCCCTGGAAAAGTACGCCGACAGCCTGCGCATGGAGGTGAATCTCCACGGAATTTCCGTGTCCGTCATCCGTCCCGGCGCGGTCAAAACGGGGTTGCTGGATGTGTCCACCCGCGCTCTGGACCGGTTCTGCGCGGAGACAGAATACTATCCCTGCAATGCCGAGCGCTTCCGCCGCATCGTCAACGGCGTGGAGGCCAGGCACGTCCCGCCGGAGAAGATCGCCGGGCGTGTGGAGAAGGCGCTGACGGCAACGCGTCCGAAATATACCTACAATGTCAACCGGAACCCCCTTTTGCGGCTGCTGAACCTGCTGCCGAAGCGCCTGCAGGTGGCCATCATCCGTGGGATCCTGAAAAATTGAAAAAACGTGGAAGAACGCACCGAAGCGGTGATTCTATAATCTGGAAAAATGTAATATGCATGGGGAATATTTTGGAGTATCGAGCTCCAAAATCGTTTCGGGCCGTCCGGGAGACAGGCACCGGCAACGAAGCATCTGTCAACGGCAGATGCGCTGCCGTTTTGCTGCGCAAGGCCGGTACGCATTTCATGCTGATTCTTGATAAATCTGATACTGATTCTTGATGAAAAAGTTTCATCAAGAATCCCGTGTGCTGCGCAC
>CAMFZO010000054.1 GCA_946006895.1 uncultured Clostridia bacterium
AAGTGAACGGTGAACAGTGAATAACGGAGGTGTCTGCTTCGCAGACGAATGAAAAAATGTACGCAGAGCGCACACATTACCTGTTCACTATTCACTTTTCACCATTCACTGTTCACTGTACGCGGGCGGATAATATCCGCCCCTACGCACTTGTGCTTCAGAAGATTCATGATTAAGAAAAGGGGGCTGCTTTTTCGGCAGCCCCTTGCGCTTTGGGTTTATTGGAATGCTCTCCACTCATCTACCGCCGTCCGGGGCATCCAGCCCTCGGAGGTCAGAATAAGCTCATCGGTCAATACTACGGTAAGACTGCCGTCCTCCTGCATCTTTTCCCAACCTACAAAGAGATGACTTGATGCCTCATTCAGCGGTGTCGTATGCAGCGTATAGGTGAAGCCGACATAATCATCCGTGGTATAGCGTTCGTCTATCTGAACGTCAGAGACCTGCGAATTCGTAAATTCGTGTCTGCCGGAGAGACTTCTGTCCTTCAGCGAATCCCACTGCGCCGGAAGCTGCTCGCTCCGGAGCCGGACGGCTTCCTCAGGGCTTGCTGCCTTGATTGGCTCAACGTCGCCAAACCGGATCCAACTGTCATAGGCCTGGTACATTTCTTCGGTAATGGCCTGCGCAATATCCTCCGAGGTGTGGTTCTCCGGCACGGACAGCGCCCATCTCGGGCCGTCCAGATAATCCACGTCGCCGTTGACAAGGGGGACATAGAGATCCTCGGCGGAGGTATAAACGTAATGGGCATTCTTGCCGTCGTGGAATTCCAGATACCAGCTTCCGTCACGGGTCGCCAGCCGCAGGCAGAGCTTGGAATCGGCGAAGAGATCACCCGGCTCTGTTACTGCGTTGGCCCAGTCGAGCATATCCGTCTCAAAAATGCCCGGTGTAAACAGCGTGCCTTTGCCTGTCCGCGTCACCTCGCCGCTTTGCAGGTTTGTGATGGTCACATAGCCGAAGAAATACGGTTCCTCCGGGTCATAAAGATTGTTTTTGGAAAAATATCGGTACGTATAATATGGATATCCGTCGGGAGAAAGCGGCACGTCCTCCGGCATGACCAGCTCCGAAGGCTGGGTAAAGGACGAGGTCTCTGTGGGAGCGGTGGGCTCGGTCACTTCCGGGGCTTGGGTCGGTGTGGTTTCTTCGGCTTCCGTGGGCTGGGTCGGTGTGGTTTCTTCGGTTTCATCGGACGCTTCCGGTGTTCCGCCTGTGAAGGTGCAGCCGACAGTGACGATGAGCACCAGTAGCAGACAGATGACTGCGCGCAGCAGCTTTTTCGGCTTTTTCACGATCATACCCATCCTTTCTTTCACCTGTTTTTTCGAGCTTGCCATGGTAGTGGCGGTTTGCAGCAGATTTCTTGATTTGCCCGCATGAGCGATCATGTCGAGGAGGGTTTTGCAGTAGCGCAGGCGTTCCTCCTCACCGAGACGTTTGATGGCGCCCTCGTCGCAGGAAAGCTCACAATCGCGCAGGGAGAGATTTGCCGCCAACCAGACCAGCGGATCAAACCAGTAGATGCAGAGGCAGACGGCCCGCACCAGCGCCCAGATGTGATCCGCGTGGCGGTAATGGGTCAACTCATGCGTGATCACATGACGCATCGTCTGCGCATCCTGCGCCGCCTCCGGCGTCAGCAGGATCCGCGGTCGAAAGAGACCGAGCAGACACGGAGACGGAATGTGCTCCGACACATACACGGGCAGAGGGCAGCCCTCTACTACGGCCTTCTTTGCGCCGCGAAGCGCCTTCCTGTGAAAGGACGCGTTCACCGCGACGAACCAAAGCGCGGTCACACCCATGCCGGTCAGCCAGACGATCTGCAGCACCTGCCCGACCGTCACACCGCCGGCTGCGGCGTTTTCCGTTTCCCGGACAGCGGCCTGCTCCGTCTGCGGCGCAGCAGCATCCGACACCTGTGTGCGATCCTGCGTGTTTTGTGCCGGTACATTTTGTGATGGAGCAGGCGTGTCCTGCTTCTGTACTTGCGCCGGCTGCTCTGCGGGCGTTTCCTGCTGCGTCTGCGCATTTCCGACCGGCTGCTGCATCAGGGTCTGCACCGCCTGCTCAGGGCGCTCAGTGATGTTGCTCAGACTGAAGGACGCCGCGCCAAACTGCACCGGCACAAGCAGCCGCACCGCGACCAGCAGCCACAGCCCGTATTGCAGCCACAGACTGATCTTGCCGCGCAGGAGCTTCCGCAGGGCGGCCAGTACGAGGATCAGAACGCTTGAAGAGATCAAAACCTGTATCATTTCATTTCCTCCTCCGCTTTCTGCAAGATCGCGTACAGCTCGTCGATGTCGGCGCGGGTCAGGTCGTTCCGCTTTGCCATCGTGCTGACAAGCAAGCCGATGCTGCCGTCGTAGGCTCTGTGCAAAAGCGAGCTTGTCTCCGTTGCGATGACCTCCTCCTTTTCAACGGCGGCGCAGAAGGTTTTCGTCCGGCCGTTCTCCTTGTAGCTGACCAAGCCCTTGCCTTCCATCCGCCGCACCATCGTTGCGACCGTGCTTTTTGCCCAGCCCTCGGTCTGCCCCAACTGCCGCACCAGTTCCATCAAGGTAAGCGGCGACTGCCAAAGCAGCTCCATGATGTGCCATTCATTCGGTGTGATTGAAATTGCCATACCGTTGCCCTTCTTTTTGATTGGTTTATATCTGTAACCCTATTGTAGCACTTTGGTTTATATATGTCAACCTCTTATTGGAAAAAAATTTAAGACATATGTGCCGTTGGCATCGGAAGAAGTCTGCGTTCCGGCAGGGACGGCTGTTTTCGGAAAAAATACCCCCGGGGCGAGGAAGACGGTTCCATTTTTCGGACAGATATGGTATAATTGTTTCATAATAGCTATTGGACCATCGCCGCTTTCGGTCCGGCTATGCTGAAAACGGCGGCGGGTCGGAACAAAACATGGAGGGGTTGCACATGAAAACCTTATTGAAAAACGGTACCATCGTAACAGGCAGCGGCTCCCGGGTCGCGGACCTTCTGATCTGCGGCGAAAAGATCGTCAAAATCGGCGAAAATCTGGAAAGCCCCGACGCGAAGGTCGTCGATTGCAGCGGCAAGCTGCTGTTTCCCGGCTTCATCGATGCCCATACCCACTTTGACCTGGACGTCTGCAACACCACCACCGCCGACGATTTTTATTCCGGCGGCAGGGCGGCTCTTCGCGGCGGCACCACCATGGTCATCGACTTTGCCTGCCCCAACAAGGGCGAGAGCCTGCAATACGGCCTGGACCTGTGGCACAAAAAGGCCGACGGCAAAACCGCCTGCGACTATGCCTTCCACATGACCATCGACGACTGGAACGAGGACATCATCCGCGAGATCCCAAAGATGTTCGAGCAGGGCATCTCCTCTTTTAAGATGTATCTGACCTATCCGGCCATGATGATCGGCGACAAGAACGTTTTCCTTGCCCTGCAGGAGCTGAAAAAATACGGCGGCATCGCCGGCGTCCATTGCGAAAACGCCGATGTGATCGACTCGCTTATTGCCCAGAAAAAGGCGGCCGGTGAGACGGCGCCGTCCTCCCATCCCCGGACCCGTCCCAGTGTGCTGGAGGCCGAGGCCATCGACCGTCTGCTGAAAATGGCGGAGGTGGCACAGACCCCCGTAGTCATCGTTCATCTGTCCTCCGCCGACGGTTACGACGAGATCTGCCACGCCCGTCAGCGGGGCCAGAAGGTCTATGTGGAGACCTGCCCCCACTATCTGCTGCTGGACGACAGCCGGTATGACCAGCCGGAGTACATCGAGAGCGCCAAATACGTCTGCGCCCCGCCGCTGCGCAAGGCCCGCGACCAGGAGGTGCTGTGGAAGGCCCTGGCCTCCGACCAGATCCAGACCGTTTCCACCGACCACTGCTCCTTCTCTCTGGCGCAGAAGAACGCGGGAAAGGATGATTTTACCAAGATCCCCGGCGGACTGCCCGGCGTAGAGACCCGGGGCACCCTGCTGTATACCTACGGCGTGGCCGAGGGCCGCATCACCAGGGAGCAGATGGCGCGGCTCCTGTCGGAGAATCCCGCCAAGCTGTACGGGGCCTATCCGCGCAAAGGCATCCTGGCCGAGGGCAGCGACGCGGACATCGTGGTCTATGATCCGGCGGGCGAGGGCATCATCACGGCGGCCGACCAGGCCTATAACATGGACTACAACCCCTTTGAGGGCTTCCGGACCCAGGGCCACATCGCCCAGGTCTATCTGCGCGGCAAGCTGGCCGTGGAGCAGGGAGAGATTTTGGAGGATCGCGGCGGCCAGTTCATCCCCCGCGGAAAATGCGCGCTGTAATACTGATTCCTGATGAAAAAGTAAGGGTAGTCATAGTAAAACCACTATGACTACCCTAATTGAATTCCCAGTGAGGCTTCCCACGTACGGATTTTCCGCATTTAGGGCCTTACAAGATATACTACGGCCTTGCTGCCAATCGCCGTATTAAACTCGCCTATGCCGTACTGGGTTCCGCCGGATACGATGAATCTATATAAATCGATTCTTCCGTAGCCGCCATCGCCGTATACCCGGTTGATGTCGAAGGAACCGCTGAAATTGTAGGACGGGTCGCCCGACTCATCCCCCCAGCCGTCGCCGTAGTTGATCATATACGGCTGTACGGTGATCGTACCGTCGGTATCTATCGTGACGTAGACGAGCTCCCATACGCCATTGAATATGAACTCGCCCTTCCACTTTCCAAGAAGCTCGTCGTTGCTGAGGAAGGAGCCGTCAAGGCTGCCGCTCATAGCATCGGATATCCAAGCGAAATCATTTTCTTCGATCTTACCGAGGCTGTCGGTGTAGGGCAGGTCGGCTACGGGCTCAGTAGGCGCTTCGGTAGGCTGTTCAGTAGGCGCTTCAGTAGGCGCCTCAGTAGGTGCTTCGGTAGCCTCCTCGGTAGGCGCTTCGGTCTCTGGCTCGGTGGATGCTTCGGTCACATTCTCCATAACAGGGGTTGTCGCAATCAGCTGGTTATCTCCGCCGTGCTGGAACTTAGGCAAGAAAAAGAGCACAAATACGGCTACAGCCGCTATCACTACAACTCCGGCGATAACGAGAGAGATGATAAGAGCCGTGTTATTCTTTTTCGGCGGCTGCTGATTGCCGTATGGAGGATAGGGCTGAGCCGGCTGCCGATAGGGTATGTATTCCTGCTTTGGCCGCTGTGATTGCTGTGGCTGCCGTGGGGGTTGATTATAAGGGGCACCGTAGAACTGTGTGCGGGTCTGTTCAGGCTGAACCCTCGCCGGTGAGTCGAGTTTCGCGCTGCAGTTAGAACAGAACATGTCTCCCTCTTTGATGGGATTTCCGCAGTTATAACAAAATTTTTCCATTGATCTTATCTCCCCTGAATATTTTGGCTATATTTGATTCGTGTTTATACTCCCGGCATCGGCGAGAAGACAGCCTCCCCCGATACTGCATCCATTTCAAAAACATCCTTACTGAATTCGTCGGCCGCAAGCTCGCCGCTGATCTGATAAGTCATCAGCTTATCTGCGAAGTCCTTCACCTCCCAGCCGTAAGACCAAAAATCGACTTTTATATATACATTCGCTTTCGAAAAGAATTGAAGCCTTGTTTCGCTGTTATCCGCAAAATCCGCGAATACGCTGAGATCCTCGCCGAACAGCGCCCCCGGCTCCAACGATATTTCATATTCGCTCTCGGGAAGGAGTCCGTCCAGTGTTCTGCTCAAATAGGCATATGCCTCGGCATATATATCCGAGGACAGGAACATCCGGCGCTTTTCGTTTTTCTCTCTGTTTAAATCGGATACCTCTTTGAAAGCTTCATCGTGCGTTTTGTCATCTTCCGGCTTACCGCAGGATACGAGCAACATCATGGAAAAAATCATGAGCGCTGATATAATGATGAATATAATTCTTTTCATAATATGATTCTTGTTATTTTACCTTTCGTCAGGACAGTGTGTTGTGATGTAATGGCAAACAAAGCTGTATTGATGGGGCGTGTCGGAAAGGCAGACTATTCAGAGGTTCCCAAGTTTTACAGAAAATAGCACCAAATCAGAACGGCGCCAATGAAAAGAAACATCAGACCTGCCGGCAGCGGAAAGGAATGCCCGACAAATCGCATTTCTTCGGGCTTCCCCGGATTGTAACAAATTTCCATTTTTGAACCAATGGGGTATTTCGTTTCCCGATTAGTCCTGAAGTGTGCCTTTTCTGTATACTTTTTGCCGTCAACCACATACCCCACAACCGGACGATAATGAGTATGCGCTACGCTGCGGAGATGGGTATATTCTTTTTCCAGCTTTATGACGGTTGCATGGATCGGCACGGTGCATTTTATGTAAGCCATAACCTTTGCAGTAATCAAAAGCAGACCGATACCGAGCAGTATCAAACCGACAGCGAAAAAGAATATGTCATTCATAGCGTTACCCTTTGAATATACTCAGAAACGTCAATACACCGAGGATGATGAAAACCACGCCCATAACCGGCTGAGATTTTCCACCGCCTCTGGTGTAATATTCTCTCGGATCTTCGGGATCGTAAA
Source organism: uncultured Clostridia bacterium (assembly GCA_946006895.1). Lineage (GTDB taxonomy): Bacteria > Bacillota > Clostridia > Oscillospirales > Oscillospiraceae > JAZOXB01. Next base: position 6,553 of record CAMFZO010000054.1, read on the forward strand.
ATACATTGATACTACCACCGATTTTCACTTTTCTGCGTCTGTTGTAAGAGATATTGGCGGTGCCGTGATAGACTTGTCCGTTGACGACAAATTCAAATTCCGGCGTATAATCTGTGGTGACGTCGCCATCGCTGTCCCGATCCTCAGACTCGCGTACGCCGGTGATTCTGCCGACGGTTTGCGTCGTGCATCTCTTGACTCTTTTGCGGCCTGACGTAAACAAGGCTGCTCCGAGGGCGATCAATCCAATACCTAATACAATACTACCGATGATTTTCATGAAACACACTCCTCTTTCTTTTTGAAAAAATTGTAATGCTCCTGTTCTGTGCGCAATGCTGGCGGAAGGAGTCTTTGCCGATTATTGCTTCCGTGCGGCTGCGTGTTTCACGAGGAAAAAACCGGCAAAGCAGATCATTGCCGCGTAAAGACACGGATAGAAGGCAGTGACAATCTGCCTGTCGTAGGGCAACTCCCGAAGGGGCAGGATGATCCATCTTGCCGCAGTGAATACGATCGCAAAGATCGCCGCCCTGCTTCCCTCGTTCATTTTCCATACACGTGGCAACACAATGGCCGCCGTGATTGCCACCATAACGCCTGCAATCTCGTATAACTGGGTGGGATGCACAATCGGTGATTTGGCACTTACAATTTTGAGACTGTTAATGAAGCTGTATTTGGACGCGTTTGCGGGGAACACCATTCCGAACGGGCCGTCTGTGGGTCTTCCGTGGCAGCATCCGTTCAAAAAGCATCCGAGCTTCAGAAGCAGGATGCCTGCCGCCGCAGGGACCGCGAAAGCATCCGCGATCCCTGCGATTTTTTCTTTTCGCAGAATACAGAAAACGACGATCGTTGCCGCCCCGGCGATCAGCCCGCCCATCAGGGAGAGCTTTCGGTAGGACAAATCCCACACCGAAAAATCCCCGGAAAATGCCCTTGGGTTTGTAATGAAATTCAGCACTCTGGCTCCGATCAGTGCAGATACGCACACAAACACAGGCAGCAGTACAGCCCATATGCCCTGTTTGATTCTCAGAAGATATATGGCTGAAAGCACGATACCCACAATGCCTGCCGCTGCAGCACACAGGTAGTAGCTTTGCAGTGTATGACCAAAGATCTCTATGTAGGGGTACATGGTCGGCCCTCTGCTATTTCACAACATTGATCTTTGCTTCGACGAGGAAGGTCGCTACCATTCCATCGGCTTCGTAGGTCTCAAGAAACACCGCTTTGCTGCTCTCCAGCGTTATGGTGCCGTCCTTTTCTGTGACCACGATCTCCGTTGTGCCCTCCTCGGTGGTGAGGATCAGCTTTCCGTTTTCAAAAACCGCAGGCGCGGACATGGGAACATTATCGTCCGAAACGAGTATGCCGCTGACCTTGCAGGTATTTCCTCCCGTTTTCTCAATGGTGATCTCCTGGCCCAACTGAACCTGGTCAATATACTGGGCAAGGAGGGCGTCGCAGTCGGCCTTGGAGCCGACTTCCCCAGCCATACCACTGTATTCGTCACCCAGTTCCTCACTTATGTACATCTGGTACATTTCTTCCGTCACGCGAACCGCTGTCGGGGAGACCGTGCCCGTATAGGTTCCCACCAGATCGTCAACGGTAAGTCCGCCGGAGAATTCGATGTTGATC
>CAMFZO010000055.1 GCA_946006895.1 uncultured Clostridia bacterium
TACACCTAAGCCTTCGTCGGCAGCGTCAGATGTGTATAAGAGACAGTCTTGTTGCAGGTGTCCATGGAATCGTTGCCGCCGTTGTAGAAGAAATAACGGACGTTATATTTTTGGAAGATCTCCAGGATGCGCTTGAAATCGGTGTCGTCGGTCTCGGGGTCGGCGATCTTGTAGCGGCAGGAGCCCAAAGCGGAGGACGGGGTGTGCAGCAGCAGTTCCAGCTCGGCAGGATCTTCCTCGTCCATGATCATCAGGCGGTCGTTAAGGACACCCATGATGCCGTGATGCGCGCCGTAGACCTTGGTGATGCAGTCGCTCTCCAGGGCGGTTTTGATGACGCCGTAGGCGCTGGCGTTGATGACGGCAGAGGGTCCGCCGGACTGACCGATGATAGCGGCGCCGACCAGGGGTTTATTGGTTGACATAATCTTGTTCCTCCTCTTGTATCGGGCTTTTCTCTCCTGCTAAATAGCCGGCGGCCCAATTTTTACGGCTACACTATAGCACAAGCCGGAATGTTTTTCAAGCCCGCAGGCAGGTTTTTTCGCGGCGCCGCAGGGGTTCCGGGGCCTGCCCGCACTGGTTGGAGCCTGCAGAGAGGTCAGAATTTTGGTTGCTTTTTTTTTCGTTGGATGTTATGATAAGATAAATTGATATGCACTCAAAAAAGGAGTGACGCATTTGAGCAAATTTGAGATCACCCTGCAGGACATTTTCCTGGCCCTGAAGCGATATTTGGTCTGGATCTGCCTGGCCACCTTTCTCTTTACCGCCGGAGCCTGGGCCTATGCCAAATTCTTCATCACGCCCATGTATTCCACGACGGTCTCTCTCTGCGTTTTTGCCAATCAGCGCACCTCCGACGAGGTGACCAGCACCCAAATGGCGGCTGACGCCCGCATTGCCTACACCTATGAGATCCTGCTCACCAGCCAGCCCGTCTTGGAGGCGGTCAGCGCGTCCATGGACGGCGCCGTTTCCACAAAGGCACTGGAGAGTATGATCTCCGCCAGCAATGTCAACAGCACCCAGATCATCAATGTCACCGTAGAAAGCGCTGATCCCCAGCTCGCCGCAGCCATTGCCAACACCCTGGCGGAGGTGGCGCCCGATACCCTGAATTCCATTGCCCGGGGCGGTGAAATGGTCGCCGTGGACCGCGCCGAAGTGCCCTCCGCTCCCTATTCCCCCGACGTGGGCGCATATGTCTCCACGGGCTTTATCCTGGGACTTTTGCTGTCCTGCGCCGTCGTGACCCTCATTGCCCTGCTGGACACCACCATCTGGCGCGAGGAGGATCTGGAGCGTTCCTTCAATCTCCCCATTCTGGGCAGCGTTCCCTCCATGACCACCCCCGCCAAGTCCGGCGGCAAGCGGAAAGCGAGGTGAGGAAGTATGCGTCTGTTTCCCAAAAAGCAGCCGAAGCGCGCCGCTCACGGCCATTCCGAGCGCCCGATGCTGTCCGTCGGCAGCCCCTTTGCCATCAAAGAAGCCTATAACTCCATCCGCACCAAGCTGATTTTCACCGGCAAGGGCGAAAAATGCCCGGTTTTCGCCGTGACCAGTTCTCTGTCCGGCGACGGAAAAACCACCACCGCCGTTTCTCTGGCCGTTTCCATCGCCATGGCGGACCAGCGGGTCCTCCTCATCGACGGCGATATGCGCAAGCCCTCCGTCCACCGCTACTTCAACACCGAGTGCCGCAACGGTCTCAGTGAGATCCTGGCCGGGCTGAGCAGCGAAATCAAGCTCCGCCCGACGGACAACGGCAATCTCTCCATTCTCACCGCCGGGCAGATCCCGCCCAATCCCGCGGAGCTGCTGGGCTCCCGGCAGATGGATATGCTGCTGGACTATGTGCGCCAGTATTTTGACTACGTCATCATCGACACGCCGCCGGTGAATATTGTCACCGACGCCACCGTCATCGCCGGCAAGATTACCGGCTATATCCTCGTCGTCCAGAGCGGCAAGAGCCATGTCCGCGACCTGTCCGACGCCATTCATCAGATCGAGGAGATGAACGGCAGCATCGTCGGCGCCATCCTCAACGACCCCGACGGCTGCGGCGAGGCCCACTACAGCTACCATTACAACCGCTACAGCAGGTATAAATACTACGGCGAAAGCATCCCGGACTCCAAGAGGCAGCGCGGCGGTTGATATGATGCAGATCGACTTTCACGCCCACATTCTGCCGGGAGCCGACCACGGCAGCGACGGCCTTGCCACTTCCCTGCGGCAGATCGCTCTGGCGCAGGAGGCGGGGATCGGCCTGCTCATCGCCACGCCGCATTTTTACCCCCGCCATGAGGCCCTTGGCCCATTTCTTGCCCGGCGGGCTGAGACCTACGCCTGTCTGACGGAAGCGCTTCCGGCAGACGCGCCCCGGATCAGGCTCGGCGCGGAGGTGCAGCTTTGCCGGGGTCTGGACCGCCTGCCGGACCTGGAGCGGCTCTGTGTGGAGGGCACCCGGGTGCTGCTGCTGGAGCTGCCACCGGATTTTTCCGTCCGTGCCTATGAGCAGACCCTGGATGCCCTGCTCTACGAGCGAAAGCTCACCGTCGTCCTGGCCCATGTGGATCGCTACGTCCCCGGGACGGTGGATTTTCTGCTGGAGCTGGGCTTCCTTGCCCAGATCAACGCCGCGCCCTTCTGCCGTCTGCGCACAAGAAAAGCGGCGCTGCGCCGCGCCGAGAGCGTACAGACAGTGGCCCTGGGCAGCGATATTCACGGCGTTTCCACCGGCTACACAGAGTTTTTGCAGATGAAGCGCCGCCTGGGTCCGGTCTGCGACGTCGTCATGGCACGTACCGCGGCCCTGTTGGGACTGTAATTTGGCAATCATAATCTCCGCAGATGCGGTTATGCACACATCCCTCATCAGAGGGAGGCTTTCCGCTGCGGCGGGACTTGACATAGCGATAGCTTTTTGGAACCAGCAACCTGGTGGTTTTCTTTAACCAAAGAAAACACGCGCCGCAGAACGGAGAATTTCCGTTTTGCGGCGCGTTTTTGCCTATCCTCCCATGCAGGCGCGCTTGAGGAGGCGGGCTGCCAACTCCCAGAGGGTCAGCTTTTCCACGGCCTGTGGCGCGATAATGGGGATCTCCGCCAGGGTGCGGGTGGAGGTGGACAGGGTCAGCGTCCCCAACTGCTGTCCGGCCTCCACAGGCGCCTCGACCTCCTGGCAGAGGGTCACGGTCTTGGTGATGCCCGCCAGCTCCCCTTTCTCAATGAGAATGGGCGCCGTCTGCTGCAGCACCGGCGTCAGGGTCGATTCCTCCCCCAAGATCACCCGGACCGGCTGCAGCGGCTCCTCCGGCTGGGTGTCCGCCAGAGCGTAATTGGCGAAGCCGTAATCCAGCAGCGCCTTGGCCGAACGGAAGCGGTCCGTGGAGCTTTCGCAGTGGAGCACCACGGCGATAAGCTCCATGCCGTCGCGCTGGGCGCTGGCAGACAGGCAGTGACCGGCGGTGGAGGTGTAGCCGGTCTTCAGGCCCGTGGTGCCCTCGTAGAAGCGCACCAGCTTGTTGGTGTTGGACAGGCCGAACTGGCCGTTGCGCACCGTGTCCATCCAGATGGTCGTGTATTTCTTGATCTCCTCGTGGGTCAGAAGCTCCCGGGACATGATGGCAATATCCCGCGCCGTCGTCAGATGCTCCGACGCATTCTCCCCGTCGTCCAGGCCCGTGCAGTTGACAAAATGGGTATTCTCCATGCCCAGTTCCGCAGCGCGGGCATTCATTTTCTCCACAAAGGCCGCCTCGCTGCCCGCCACGTGCTCCGCCAGCGCCGTGGCGCAGTCATTGGCGGAGCTGACCACCACGCTTTTTAGCATCTCGTCCATGCTCATCTGCTCGCCCACCTCCAGATAGACCTGGCTGCCGCCCTTAGCCGCAACGGCCTCCGAGGCGGTCACCATGTCGTCCCAGCCGATGCGCCCGCTGTCCAGGGCCTCCATGACCAGCAGCAGCGTCATGATCTTCGTCACCGATGCAGGCGGCAGCTTTTCATCCGCGTTTTTCTCATAGAGCACCGTTCCCGTCGCCGCGTCCATCAGGATCGCCGAGGGTGCGGGAACGTCCAGCCCCTCCGCCCGAACCGCCGGCAGCACGCACAGCAGCAGCACCGCCGACAAAAGTATGGAAATGATCTTTTTCATGATAAAGAATCCCCCTCCGCTTCATTCGCAGTACAAGCGTATGAGGCGAAGGGGGTCAATTATGCTTGTTTCATCGCCGGAGAAGGGAACCTTCCCTCAGCGTCTTTCTATTTTTCGGGGAAGGCACGGTTCAGACTAAGAATTTCTTTGCGGCGCTGGCAAAGGCGCTCTCGTTTTCCTCGCCGCTGATCTCCACATCCAGCGGGGCCGTGAAATCCAGGGTGAACATTTCCATAAAGCACTTGGCGTCCACACAGCGGTCGCCGTCGCGCACCTGGACCTCATAGGGCTGCAGCGTGGCAAGGCCGACGAATTCTCTCACGTCGCTGAGAGAGGCGAATTGAACGGTCATGGGGGTTCCTCCAAAAAACAGTCTGTACATTTGCACGGAAACTTGCTAAAATAAAAGGGTCATCGGATGCCGAAGCTCCGGTTTGTCCATGCAAGTTTCATTATACTGTCTATTTGCACAAAAAATCAAGTTATTTTTTGTTAAATATTTTTGAATCTCTTTGGGGAGTTTTTGGAGAATTTTATGAAATTTCACTGTTTTACCCTGGGCTGCAAGGTCAACCAGTATGAGACTCAGGCCATGGAGCAGCAGCTCGTCGGTCTGGGCCACGAGCCGTCTGCGGAGGCCGACAGCGATGTCCTCATCGTCAACACCTGCACCGTCACCGCCGTCGCTGACCGCAAAAACCGCACCCTCCTGCACCGTCTGCGCCGCGAGCATCCCGACGCCCTGCTGGGTGTGTGCGGCTGCTACTCCCAGATCAGCCCGGAGGAAGCCGCCAAGACTGGTGCCGACGTGGTCTCCGGCAGCGGCGGCCGGGAGGAATTTCTGCAGCGTCTGCTGGCCCTCTGGCGGGAAAAGGAGGCGGGCGGCGTGTGCCGTCAGGACGTTGCCGTCGACAACGCCCTGCAGCGCCGGACCTTTGAATGTCTGCCTGCCGGCGGGATGCGGGAACGTACCCGCGCCATGCTGAAGGTCCAGGACGGCTGCAACAATTTCTGCTCCTACTGCATCATCCCCTATGCCCGCGGCCCCGTGCGCTCCGAGTCCCTCGACCGGGCCGTTGCCCAGACCCGGGAGCTGGCGGAGGCCGGATACCGGGAGGTGGTGGTGACGGGTATCGAGATCGCCTCCTGGGGCTGGGACTTAAAGGACGGCAGCGGCTTTGCCGATCTGGCGGAGGCCGTCTGCGCCGCCGCCGGGACCATGCGCGTCCGCCTCGGCTCCCTGGAGCCTCGGGTCGTGGACGAGGATTTCTGCCGGCGGCTGTCGGCCTTTGACAATTTCTGCCCCCAGTTTCATCTGAGCCTGCAAAGCGGCAGCGATACCGTTTTGCGGCGGATGCGCCGGAAATACGACACGGCCCGGTATCTGCAAAGCGTCCGGCTGCTTCGGCAGTGGTTCCCCGGCTGCTCCGTGACCACGGATCTCATCGTGGGCTTCCCCGGTGAAACGGAGGCGGAGTTGGAGGAATCCCTGGCCTTTGCGCGGGAATGTGGCTTTGCCGCCATGCACGTCTTCCCCTATTCCCGCCGTCCGGGAACCCCTGCCGACGCCATGCCCAATCAGGTCCCCAAGACGGTGAAAACGGAACGTGCCGCCAGGGCCTCCGCAGTGGCGGAGGAGCTGCGGCGGCAGTATGACACGGCCCTCCTCGGCTCCGTCCAGGAGGTCCTCTTTGAGCAGACGGAGGACGGCTTCTTCACCGGCCACGCCAAAAACTACGTCAAGGTCTACGCCCGCGGCGATGGTTTGCATAATATTGTGAAGCAGGTGCGCATCACCGCCCTGCGGAACGACGGCGTAGAGGGCGAGCTTCTTCCATAAACGAAAAAACACGCGCTGCAAAACGGATGTTTCGTTTTGCAGCGCGGTTTATTGTCATTCTTTTTCGCCGCAGGTGTCGGCGATGATATAGCGGGGGCGGTCCTTGATCTCCTCATAGATATTTCCCACGTAGTAGCCGATGATCCCCAGGCTGATCATGATGAGGCTGCCCAAAAACAGCAGCAGGATGATGACCGTGGTAAAGCCGCCCAGAGCCGTGCCTGCGATCTTCTGCGCCAGGGCGATAATGCCCAGCACCACCGAGATCAGCAGGGTGAGCACGCCGAAGACCGTCACCAGATGCAGCGGCATGGCGGTAAAGGCGGTGATATTGGAGACGGCGTATTTCATCAGGGACCAGGTGGACCATTTGGACTCGCCGGCGGTGCGTTCACGGACCTCATAGGACACCTCCGTGGTCCGGAAGCCCACCCAGGAGGACAGAGCGCGGAAGAAGGCCCGTTTTTCCCGCATGGTCAGAATCACATTGACGGCCTTGCGGTCCAGGAGCTTGAAATCCGAGGCTCTGGACATATCGATCCCGGTGGCGCGGCTGATGATGGCGTAGAAGGTTTTAGCGGCAAAGCGGTGCATGACGCTCTCCTTGCCCCGGTCGGACTTCACGCCCTCGACGACCTCAAAGCCCTGCTCCCACAGGCGATACATCTCCACCAGCTTCTCTGGCGGATGCTGCAGGTCGCAGTCGATGACCGCCACGCAGTCTCCCCTGGCCTTGCTCAGACCGGCAAAGATCGCCGCCTCCTTGCCGAAATTGCGGGAAAAATGCACGCCGCGCACGGCCGGGACCGACGCGGCCGCCTCCCGGATCCTCTGCCAGGTGGCGTCCCTGGAGCCGTCGTCCACAAACAGCAGCTCGTGGTCGATGCCCTCAGCCGCCAGGATCTCATGGACGGTCCTGGCTGCGACAGGCACCATTTCCTCCTCGTTATAGGACGGAAGCACTACAGACAGCATGGTGAACACCTCCAACACTTTCCTCTATTTTATTTCCACTTCCCGGGTTTGTCAACCTTTTGCGTTGTCCTTCCGCCGGAATTGTGATATACTATGGGAAAAGGAGCGTGTGTTGCATTGAAAAAAGTTCTCATGCTGGGCACCGGAGGCACCATCGCCTCGGAAAAGACCCAAAGCGGTCTGACCCCCGCCCTGACGACGCAGCAGTTGGTGGCAAAGGTGCCGGAGATCACCGAGCTGTGCGACGTGACCTGTACGCAGCTTTTCTCCATCGACTCCACCAATATCACCCCGGCCCACTGGCTGACCATCGCCAAAGCCATCCGCGACAATTTCAGCAAATACGACGGCTTTGTCATCGCCCACGGCACCGACACCATGGCCTACACCGCCGCCGCACTGTCCTACCTCATCCAGTATTCCCCCAAGCCCATCATCCTGACCGGCGCCCAAAAGCCCATCCTCTTTGAGAACACCGACTCGAAAACCAACCTGTTGGATGCCTTTCGGGTGGCCGTTTCCGACCTGTGCGGCGTGGTCATCGTCTTTAACGGGCGGGTGATCCTGGGTACCCGCGCCCGCAAGACCCACACCACCAGCCTTCAGGCCTTTTCCAGCATCAATTATCCGTCCCTGGCGGTGCTGCAAAACGGTTTTTTGATGGAATACATCCGCCCCACCTCTTTGCCCACGCCCATTTTTTACCACAAGATCAACGAGCATGTGGGCCTGATGAAGATGATCCCCGGCGCGGACTGCGGACTGCTGTCTTACCTTTTGGAGCACAACGACGCGGTGATCGTGGAGAGCTACGGCGTCGGCGGTCTGCCCTCCTATCAGGGAAGCGGCTTTTTTGATGTCATCAAAAACGGCATCGAGCAGGGCAAGACCATCGTCATGACCACCCAGGTGCAAAACGAGGGCAGCAATCTGGCGGTCTACGACGTGGGCTTCCACCTGAAAAACGACCTGCACCTGCTGGAGGCATACGACATGACCACGGAGGCCGCTGTGGCCAAGCTCATGTGGATCCTGGGCCAGACCGACGATCCGACGGAGGTGCGCCGCCTGTTCTGCACGCCGGTCTCTCACGACCTGCTCTATCTGAAGGAGGAGGAGCGGTGAAC
>CAMFZO010000056.1 GCA_946006895.1 uncultured Clostridia bacterium
ATGCAGAATCTGACGCGCCTGAAGGCGCTATAAAAAGGTTTTTAACCTTTTTATCCGATTCTAGTATAAGTTGTGCATCGCAGAGGGCATCCGCCTATCGCAAGACATACATTTGACGAAAAATGCCTATTTTCACAGGGCAGCCTTTGCGATATAATAAACTTGTCAAATGAGGTCCGGTGCGTGCTTGCCGCCGAGGGCCGCAACAGATCGATCCATGTACGAGGCAGATTATGAGAGATATCATCTATATTTTGACCGGATACCTGGCCGGAAGCGTCCTGTTTGCCAGAGTATTCGGCTGGCTTTTGAAAAAAACCGATGTCACGGAAAACACCTCTGACGGAAATCCCGGCACGGCCAACGCCTTTCGCAACGGCGGCTTCCTGTGCGGCGCGCTGACCCTGGTCTGCGACCTGCTTAAGGGCTTTCTTCCCGTCTTTCTCTATGCCAGAGGTTCGACGTCCTCCCTGCTTGCCCTGGTCATCGCCGCTCCCGTGATCGGTCACGTTTTCCCCGCGCTCTATCATTTTCACGGCGGCAAGGGAATCGCCACCACCTTCGGCTGTCTGCTGGGTCTGCTGCCCAACTATTATCCCGCCGCGCTGCTGGCGCTGCTGTTCATCTTTTTCTCCCTGATCCTGCGCATCACGCCCCACTATTACAGGACGCTGGCCACCTATCTGGGCACCGAGCTTCTGCTGCTCGTCTTTGCCCGGGACCCCCGCATCTGGATCGGCTTCGGCCTGATTTTTGTCGCCGTCGCCGCACGGATGCTCACAAGTAAGGAAGAAAAAACTTCCCCGGAGGTGAAGCTGCTTTGGATGCGCTGATCCTGTCCTGCAGCACTGGCGGCGGTCACAATGCCGCTGCCGCCGCCATCAAGGAGGCCCTGACGCTGCGGGGGCATCACGCCGTCATGCTCGACCCCTATGAGCTTGCGGGAAAAAATCTGGACCGGAAGGTCGGAAACACCTATATCAAGATCGCGCAGAAGACGCCGCGGCTGTTCGGCGTCATTTACAAGCTGGGTGACGAGTACCGCCGCCTGCCGATCCGCTCTCCCGTCTACGCCGTCAACAAGGGGATGCTTGGCATAATGCAGGCATATCTGCAGGAGCATCCCTTTGACGTAATCTTCACGACCCATATTTTCCCCGGTGAAATCCTGGTCAACATGAAAAACAAGGGCGTTCCGCTGCCGAAGCGGATCTTTGTCGCCACGGATTATGTCTGCGTTCCCTTTACGGAGGAGATCGAATGTGACTATTACGTGACGCCCACCAAAGCGCTGAACCCGGATTTCATCCGCCGTGGGATCCCCGAGGAAAAGCTGGTCCCCGCCGGGATCCCGGTCCGGCAGAGCTTCTGCGCGGACATTTCCCGGGAGGAAGCCCTGGAAGAATTGGGCCTGGACCCGCAAAACCGCTATCTTCTGCTTTCCGGCGGCAGCATGGGTGCCGGGCTCATCGGCAAAACGGTGGGGCTTCTTTGCCGGCATCTGCAGGAGCAGCCCTCCTGCCGCCTGATTGTGATCTGCGGAAACAACGAAAAGCTGATGGAGCAGCTCCGGGCAGATCATGGCATGGATCCCCGGGTCATTCTCATCGGAACAACGGACCGGATGGCCCTGTATATGAAGGGCTGCGACGCCTTCCTCTCCAAGCCCGGCGGCCTTTCCTCCACGGAGGCGGCGGTCAGCGGCATCCCGCTGATGCACATTTCCCCTATCCCCGGCTGCGAGAATAAGAACATGGCGTTTTTTCAGCAGTGCGGCATGAGCCTTGCCGTAGGCAGCCGGATTGAGGAGCTGCCGGCCGCGCTGGAAAAGCTGCCGGAGCTTGCCCCGCAGATGAGAGCCAACCAGAAAAAATATATCAACGCCGCGGCCGCCGAGGATATCTGCAAATTTGCTGAGAGCATAACGCAAACCCCTGGCAGCGCCACCTGACTTAATAAAGCGCCGGTCGGATCGACAATATACCGTTGACCCGACCGGCGTTTCATTGTTTCTTGCCAATGCTGATTCTTGAAGAATATTCCATCAAGGATCCTGTGGGCCGCGCACACGCACATCTTTTTTGTGGCGCTGCAAAAAATTGACGGAATTTAAAATTAACCCTTGACAAGCTGGGTTTCTTCCTATATAATTATTTTGCTGTTTCGGCAGCGGAATAAAAATGGCGGCATAGCTCAGTTGGTAGAGCATTCGGTTCATACCCGGAGTGTCATCTGTTCGAGTCAGATTGCCGCTACCAGGCCCGTTGGTCAAGTGGTTAAGACACCGCCCTTTCACGGCGGTAACATGGGTTCGAGTCCCGTACGGGTCACCAACAAAGTCCCCAAGAAGTCTTCTTTCTTGGGGGCTTTGGCTTTTCCAAGTACTTACGCTGACAACTGAATCGCTTTTCTTGAAGGCAATACTGCTATTATGCGGTATTGCCTTTTTCTATTTTTTACGAGCTTTCTGCTTCAAAAGATTCCCCAGTAGTTCTTTAAAAGGCATCGGTGTTGTGCAAAACACAATACAGTTTACAGCCATGCTCAAATCTATCCCTCGGGCATTTGTTGTTCATCCAAGCAGTGAAGCTGTTCAGCACCTTTTTGTAAACCGGTATTCATACAGTGGGTTTTTAATCAGCTGATGATACTCTGACCCCATATCTTCCTGCATCAATAATGGCGTAACGATTCCGACATTCTTTTTCTTCTGTTCGGTGGTTAAATCTGTTTTCACCAAACTATATGGAACAACATTCTCCTTAATAAATTCTATAATCTGAACTTTGCTGTTGCAATCGGCCTGTTGAATACGGATTTGTCCTATGGCATTACCGATAGCTTCTACGGCTATCAGTAAGGGTAGTGCTTGACCGTGAAATTTAATAGTTTCCCGGTTAATTTCCACAGTATGCTCCAATTTTACTGTTTTGGTTGTGTACCGGGCCTTTTTAATTTTGTTTAGAATGCTAAGGGCAGTTCTATTACTGCCCAACTCCAATTCTCTTTGGAGCATATCGGCAGTCGCTTTTCTGCCATATTCGGCAACAATCCATATTGCCAAAAACCATTTGTTCAAGGGTATGTGTGAGTCCTGAAAGACCGTTCCCGATGTTACGGAAATTTTGTGACCACATTTTTTGGCGACCACATTTTTTACATTTGAATTTCATTTCGCTTGTTGTCCACGCCTCGCTGCTTTTACAGTATCAGGTCACAATCATCAACAGCACCTATGCAGACTGTGAGAAATTGGCGGAAAACGAGAAGCTGACGGTCATCTACGGAGACGGTACGAAGCCTTATGTATTGGAGGATGCCGGTGCCGGTCATATGGACATCGCCATTGCTCTGACCCCTAAGGATGAGGACAATCTGGTCATCTGTGAACTGTGCAAAAAGAAGTTCCTGATCCCCAAAACACTGTCTCTGCTTTCCGACCCGCAGAAAACGGATTTCTTTTATAAGATGGGTGTGGACCGTGTGATCTGCGCAATCTCTGCTGTGACCGGCATCATTGAACAGCAGGCGTTTATGGAAGAAATGGCAAAGGTGATCCCTCTGGGCGAAGGGCGGGTACGCATTATTGAAATTCCGATCACAGAAAACGACCCTGCCGCGCAGAAACAGATCTGGGAGGTCAATCTGCCGAAGGAAGTGATCATCGGCTGCATCCTGCGCCAGAACCAGACGCTGATCCCCAGAGGCGATACCCGCATCCTTGCGGGAGATGTACTCGTTCTGATCTCCGGAAATGAGCAGGAGGAAATCGCGCTTCTGGAGTTAAAGGGAGGCGGCTCGAAATGGCGCGGATAAAGGAAGGCTCCAATCGCGGCAAGCTGATGATACTGATCGGCTTGCTGGTAGCAGTACCGCTGGCACTGCTTCCGTTTTACCCGGAGGACTGCGGATTTGTCTGGGCGTTTGCGGGGCCGTCTTTGTTCTCCCTGTCAGCCGGTACGCTTGCGTGTCTGGTTGGAAAGAGGGATAACGGCAACAGCGTCTCCTGGTCCGTGTCCCAGCGGCAAAGCAGTCATACGGTGCTGTTCACATGGTTCTGGGGGATCCTGATTGGCGCGCTGCCCTTCCTGTTTTCCGGACACCTGCGTTTCGTGCAGGCACTTTTTGAATCCGTCAGCGGTTGGACAACCACAGGCCTTTCCGTTATGGATGTCTCCCGAACCTCCCATATTTTCCTGTTTTACAGGAGCTTCATGCAATACTGCGGCGGCCTTGGCTTCATCATGATGATCGTCATGCTGATCCCCGACAAGCGTTCCATGGATCTGTTCAACGCGGAAGGTCACCCGGATAAGCTGATGCCGAACCTGCGGAAAACGGCGCAGACCATCTTTGCTATGTATCTCGTTTTTCTTCTGGTAGGAACCGCAGCCTATGCCATTGTCGGTATGCCCCTGTTTGAGAGCATCTGCCATGCCATGTGCAGCCTTTCTACCGGCGGCTTTTCCACAAGGCTGAACAGCATCGGGGAATACCACAGCCTTGCCATTGAGATCGTCACCATTATTCTGATGCTCATTGGCACGACAAACTTCGCCGTACTGCTCCTTTTGGTGCGCCGCAAGTGGCGTCAGGCGCTGCGGGTCAGCGAGGTTCGCTTTTTGTTCCTCCTGTTGCTGATCTTTGTGCCGTTGATGGCGTTGTCGTTATCCCATGCCTTTGGACTGGGATACGGGGAAGCCCTCCGTCAGGCGCTGTTCAATGCGTCCTCCGCCCTCTCCACGACCGGTTATACCACCATGGGCTATGATACCTGGCCCGCTTTTTCCGTTGGCATCCTCATCCTGCTGATGCTGATCGGCGGCGGTATGGGCTCCACGGCAGGCGGCTTAAAGCTGACCCGTGTGTATCTGCTTCTCCGCATGATCGGGCAGAATCTCAAACGGAAGCTGGTGCCGGGGCGGTTTGTGGATACCCCTACTTATATAAAAGCACAGGGCAAAGCCAAAATTGACGACACGCTTTGCGCAGATACGCTGGGCTTTGTGGGCTGTTACCTGCTGCTGTTTATTGCGGGCACATTGGCGCTGACTTTGACTGCCGGATGCGGCTTGACGGAAGCCATGTTTGAATTTGCCTCCGCGCTGGGTACTGTGGGTCTCTCCATCGGTCTGACCGGCCCTGCTACCGGCAGCGCAACCCTGATCGTGGAAATGATTGGAATGATTATGGGCCGTCTGGAAATCTTCATTGTCCTGACCGGCATTTATTTCGGCCTGCACAGGGTGAAATTCATCCGGAGAAAATATAAAAAAGCGCACGAACTGCGCCGACACGAAAAAAGCGATACGACCGCCTGAATCTTTGCAGAATATTAACCTCCTGCCTTCAAATAAAGCGGCATCATTACGGTCTGTGCTGTATAGTTAGCGTCGCAAAAGCGAAAAGGAGGTCCTGCTATGCAAATCATAATTGGTGCAATCGGCATTTTAACGATTGCGATCCTGGGTTACCTGACCTGGGTTCTTATGAAGGAGGAGTGAGAAATCTATGAATTCGGTACTGCAATATGTGCTGTATGTGGGCATCTTGGTGGCAGTAGCCATACCGCTGGGTTTCTACATGAGCAAGGTCATGGACGGCGAAAAGAATCTTGTTACCCGCGTCCTTGGACCTGTTGAGCGCGGGTTCTATAAGATCCTGCGTATCAATCCGGACGAGGAGATGAACTGGAAGAAATATTTGGGCGCAGCCCTACTGTTCAACCTCTTCGGTTTTGTTATCCTGTTTTTGATCCTGCTGTGCCAGGGGTGGCTGCCCTGGAATCCGCAGGGTGTAGAAGGCCTGAGTTGGCATTTGGCGTTCAATACGGCTGTCAGCTTTGTCACCAACACAAACTGGCAGGCATATTCCGGTGAGGTTGCATTGAGCAACTTTTCTCAGGCCGTCGGTCTGACCGTACAGAACTTTGTCTCTGCTGCCACCGGTATCGCCGTCCTGTGGTGCCTGATTCGCGGTCTGACCCGAATCAAGAAGCATGGCGTCGGCAACTTCTGGCAGGATCTGGTGCGCTGCACCCTGTACATCCTGCTCCCGATCTGTCTGGTATCCACGATCGTTCTGACCCAGCAGGGCGTGCCCCAGAGCCTGGGCGGCAATCAATATGTGGATCTGGTAGAACCCATTGCCGCCGATGCCGAAGGCAATTATCTTGCGGGCGCTGAGATCGATTTGGAGGCAGGCACTGTCACGGTTGACGGAGCCGTGGTGGAGGACGCACAGATCATCACCAAGCAGGTGCTGCCCCTGTATCCTCAGGCCAGTCAGGTCTCCATGAAACAGCTGGGTACCAACGGCGGCGGCGTTTTGGGCCTGAACTCTGCGCATCCCTATGAGAACCCGACGGTTCTGACCAACATGATCGAGATGGTATTCCTGCTGGTGATCGCAGTGGGCTTGTGCTTCTCCTTTGGCCGCAGCATTGCCAAGCGGGGCATTTCCAAGGGTATGAAACAGGGAATTGCCATTTTCCTGGCGATGTTCATCCTAATGGCTGTCGCTATGTGGATCGGCGCTGTGCAGGAGCAAAACGCTACCCCGGTGCTTGCGCAAAACGGTCTGGTGGATACCACCCTGGGCAATATGGAGGGCAAGGAAACCCGCTTCGGCGTCACCGCCTCCAATACATGGGCTGTCTGGACCACCTGTGCTTCCAACGGCTCGGTCAACTCAATGCACGACTCCTATACGCCGCTGGGCGGCTTGATCCCCATGCTTCTCATGATGCTGGGCGAGGTTGTCTTTGGCGGTGTCGGCTGCGGCTTGTATGGCATGATCGGCTTTGTCATCCTGACGGTATTTATCGCCGGACTGATGGTAGGCCGTACGCCGGAATATCTGGGCAAGAAGATCGAACCCCGCGAGATGCGTATGGCGGTACTGCTCTGTCTGGCAACACCTATCGCCATACTGCTTGGCTCGGGTATTGCGACCTTGCTGCCAAGTACATCGGCAAGCCTGAATAATACCGGCTCCCACAGCTTGAGTGAGGTGCTGTATGCGTACTCTTCCGCAGGCGGCAACAATGGCTCCGCGTTTGCAGGCTTCAATGCCAATATGCCGCTGCTGAATGTCAGCCTCGGTCTGGTAATGCTCTTTGCGCGTTTTGTTCCCATGACTGCCACCATAGCGATTGCGGGCAGCATGGCAGCAAAGAAGCGGGTGGCAGAGAGCGCCGGTACGCTCTCGACGAGTAACAAAATGTTTGTTTTCCTGCTGATCCTCATTGTATTGATCATCGGCGCGCTGAGCTTCTTCCCTGCACTGTCCCTTGGGCCTATTGCGGAATTCACGGAAATGCTCGGGTTAGGTTAAAGAAAGGTAGGTGTTTCACATGGCAAAAAAGAAATCTGCTCTTGCCGATAAGGCAATCGTGAGCCGGGCCGTTAAGGACGCCTTCCGGAAGCTGGCTCCAAAAGCGCAGATCAAGAACCCCGTCATGTTTTTGGTCTATATATCCGCAATTCTGACGACGGTATTGTTTGTGTTCTCTCTGTTCGGTGTTTCCGATGGCATTGTGTCGGGCGGATTCATACTGGCGATTGCGATCATTCTGTGGCTGACCGACCTGTTCTCCAACTTTGCGGAGGCAATCGCGGAAGGGCGGGGCAAAGCTCAGGCGGATACCCTGCGTGCCAATCGCCGGGATGTGACTGCCCACAAGCTGGCAAACCCCAACGATCATGACACCTTTGAGGAGGTACCCGGCGCATCGCTGCAAAAGGGCGGCTGCTACATCGTAAAGGCCGGCGAACAGATTCCCGCTGACGGCGAAGTCATTGAAGGCGCCGCCTCGGTGGATGAATCCGCCATCACCGGCGAGTCCGCTCCCGTGATTCGAGAGGCCGGCGGCGACCGAAGCGCCGTCACCGGCGGCACCACGGTGCTGTCCGACTGGTTGGTCGTCAAGGTGACGCAGGAGCCTGGCGGGTCCTTCCTGGATAAGATGATCGCGATGGTCGAGGGCGCCAACCGGAAAAAGACCCCTGTCTC